>NZ_KV815428.1:0-6747 GCF_001814225.1 Neisseria sp. HMSC070F02
TCCTGCCGCACCGCGACCACGTCTGCCTTTACGCTGTCCGCCGAAATAGCTTTCGTCCAGCTCGACAGAACCCTCAAAAACCTCATCGGCAGCCAAGGCCAAATGATAGTTGATAACCGTGCGGATTTTACGGTAGAACAGTACTGCCGAATTGGGATGGATACCCAAAATATCGGTGGCAGAACGGGCGGTAACTTCCAGTACAAAAAAATGGAGCAGTTCTTTCTGTACTTTTTTCTTTAATTTGCAGTGTGTTATCTTCATATTTCGAGGGTAACATATCTGCTAATCTAGTACAGCCCCTTAAATTTAGTCCACTATAAAAAACGGCGGAAATAAATTTTTTTCCGCCTCACTTGAATTTACCCGCACACACCCTAATTTTGCCGACTTATACGGGCGGGCCGGCAGGCGGCAGCCCGGTTTCCACTTCAATCTGTCCGAACCGTTCGGGCAGATGATTGTTTTCAAATCATTTTATCGGAGCATAAATATGACCATCCGTCCTTTACACGACCGCGTTGTCGTCAAACGCTTGGAAGCTGAAGAAAAAACCGCATCGGGCATCGTTTTGCCGGGTGCGGCCGCCGAAAAACCCGACATGGGCGAAGTCATCGCCGTGGGCGCGGGCAAAATCGGTAAAGACGGCGCGCGCCGTCCGCTGGATGTCAAAGTCGGCGACAAAATCATCTTCGGCAAATACAGCGGCCAAACCGTAAAAGCCGACGGCGAAGAGCTGTTGGTAATGCGCGAAGAAGATATTTTCGGCATCGTTGAAAAATAAATACGGACACGATGCCGTCTGAAACGGCAAACCGCCTTCAGACGGCATAAACGGTTTTATCAGACAGTTTTAATGATTTTTGGAGAATTGAAATGGCAGCAAAAGACGTACAATTCGGCAATGAAGTCCGCCAAAAAATGGTAAACGGCGTGAACATTTTGGCAAACGCCGTGCGCGTAACCTTGGGTCCCAAAGGCCGCAACGTGGTGGTTGACCGCGCTTTCGGCGGCCCGCACATCACCAAAGACGGCGTAACCGTCGCCAAAGAAATCGAACTGAAAGACAAGTTTGAAAATATGGGCGCGCAAATGGTGAAAGAAGTCGCGTCCAAAACCAACGACGTGGCGGGCGACGGTACGACTACCGCCACCGTATTGGCGCAATCCATCGTTGCCGAAGGTATGAAATACGTTACCGCCGGTATGAACCCGACCGACCTGAAACGCGGTATCGACAAAGCCGTCGCCGCTTTGGTTGAAGAGCTGAAAAACATCGCCAAACCTTGCGACACTTCTAAAGAAATCGCCCAAGTCGGCTCTATTTCCGCCAACTCTGACGAACAAGTCGGCGCGATTATTGCCGAAGCGATGGAAAAAGTCGGCAAAGAAGGCGTGATTACCGTTGAAGACGGCAAATCTTTGGAAAACGAGCTGGACGTGGTTGAAGGTATGCAATTCGACCGCGGCTACCTGTCTCCTTACTTCATCAACGATGCGGAAAAACAAATCGCCGGCTTGGACAATCCGTTTGTATTGCTGTTCGACAAAAAAATCAGCAATATCCGCGACCTGCTGCCTGTTTTGGAACAAGTGGCCAAAGCCAGCCGTCCGCTGTTGATTATCGCTGAAGACGTAGAAGGCGAAGCCTTGGCGACTTTGGTCGTGAACAACATCCGCGGCATTCTGAAAACCGTTGCCGTTAAAGCTCCGGGCTTCGGCGACCGCCGCAAAGCGATGCTGCAAGACATCGCTATCCTGACCGGCGGCACAGTGATTTCCGAAGAAGTCGGCCTGTCTTTGG
Organism: Neisseria sp. HMSC070F02; assembly: GCF_001814225.1. Taxonomy (NCBI): domain Bacteria; kingdom Pseudomonadati; phylum Pseudomonadota; class Betaproteobacteria; order Neisseriales; family Neisseriaceae; genus Neisseria; species Neisseria sp. HMSC070F02. The sequence continues at coordinate 1,805 of NZ_KV815428.1, forward strand.
AAAAAGCGACTTTGGACGACTTGGGTCAGGCCAAACGCATCGAAATCGGTAAAGAAAACACCACCATCATCGACGGCTTCGGCGACGCAGCCCAAATCGAAGCGCGTGTTGCCGAAATCCGCCAACAAATCGAAACCGCAACCAGCGATTACGACAAAGAAAAACTGCAAGAGCGCGTTGCCAAACTGGCAGGCGGCGTGGCAGTAATCAAAGTCGGTGCCGCGACCGAAGTGGAAATGAAAGAGAAAAAAGACCGCGTGGAAGACGCGCTGCACGCTACCCGCGCAGCCGTTGAAGAAGGCGTGGTTGCAGGCGGCGGCGTAGCCCTGTTGCGCGCCCGTGCCGCTCTGGAAAACCTGCACACCGGCAATGCAGACCAAGACGCAGGCGTACAAATCGTCTTGCGCGCCGTTGAGTCTCCGCTGCGCCAAATCGTTGCCAACGCAGGCGGCGAACCCAGCGTGGTTGTGAACAAAGTGTTGGAAGGCAAAGGCAACTATGGTTACAACGCTGGCAGCGGCGAATACGGCGACATGATCGAAATGGGCGTACTCGACCCCGCCAAAGTAACCCGTTCCGCGCTGCAACACGCCGCGTCTATCGCCGGCCTGATGCTGACCACAGACTGCATGATTGCTGAAATCCCTGAAGACAAACCGGCTATGCCTGATATGGGCGGCATGGGTGGTATGGGCGGCATGATGTAAGCAATGCCGTCTGAAGCCTTCAGACAACAAGCCGCACGGTCAACGCCGTGCGGTTTTTTTGCGAATAAGTGCGGCTAAGGCGCAAACCTTAAAATTGCCAACACCGTTCTTTGCATTGTTATTTTTTGATACGCGCGCTTTTGTTTTATTTCCCGCCATCCCAAAAACGAAGAGCGGCAGGAATTTATCGGAAAAACAGCAACCTTTCCGCCGTCATTCCCGCGAAAGCGGGAATCTAGGTCTGTCGGTGCGGAAACGTATCGGGTAAAACGGTTTCTGGAGATTCCACATTCTGGATTCCCACTTTCGTGGGAATGACGGGATGTGGGTTTCTGTGCGGATAGCTTCGTCATTCCCGCGCAGGCGGGAATCCAGGTTCGTTGAGTTTCAGTCATTTCCGATAAATTCTTGCAGCTTTGCGTTTCTAGATTCCCACTTCCGTGGGAATGACGGAGAGTCGCGGGAATGACGGAGAGTTGCGGGAATGACGGAGAGTTGCGGGAATGACGGAGAGTTGCGGGATTGGGCTTGGTACAAGCCTGAAAGGGGGCGGCGGTGCGACCGTAAAAAATGCCGTCTGAAACCCAAATCATCGGGTTTCAGACGGCATTGGCACATCAGGAGCTTAGAACTTCGCTTCGATGGTGAAATTGTAGCTCCTGCCCGGCGAGGTAAAGCGTTGGATGCCGGCGTGGGTTTTGTTGTCAACGCGGTTGACCGTGCCGAACTCGCGGATGCTGCGTAAAGATTCCCAAGTGTAGTACTGCTTGTTGGTAATGTTGTACGCGGCGGCGCGGAGCGTAACCTGTTTGCCGATGTTGAGGTAGGCGGAAAGGTCGAACAGCGTATAGGCCTTGCTGTGTTTGGCATAAGGCCACGGGTTGTTCAAGTCGTCGTTGCTGTGGACGGTGTCGGACGGCTTTTTGGCGGCGGTGCGCGTGGCGTAGGCGTTGATGCCCCAACGTTTGGAAGGAGCGTCGTAGCCCAGATTGTAAACCGCACTCCATGGCGAAAGGGCGTTAATAGGGGTTTCCTGTCCGTTGGTTTGTTTGGCCTTGCCTTTGATGTAGCTGACATTGACACCTGCGTGCGTGCCTTGCGGCAAACCGATGCTGTCGAGGTTCCATGTGCCGTTAAACTCTATGCCTTTCACCCAGGCGGCGGTGCGGTTTTGGTTTTGCCAAACGGGCGAGCTGACCAATGCAGTACCGTCGGAAAGCGGGGCGTATCTGGGGTTGTTTTTATCGTCTGACGAAACGCCCATATACGTCAGTTCGATAAAGTCGCGGTATTTGGTTTTGAAGCCTGAGAGTTTGAAGTTGCCCGCCTTGCCGCTGCCCGCCAGACCCAATTCCCAGTTTTTGGCTTTTTCCGCTTTCAGTTCGGGGTTGGCTTTCAGGTAGAAATCGGGGTGTGGGAACAGCAGCCAGGTTTCGTCCGAAGTCGGCGCGCGGAAGCCGGTGCTGTATTTTGCCAACAAGTGCAGATGCTTGGTAAACCGCCAGTCGAACCCCGTGCCGTAGCTGAAGCCCGCGTGCGCGCGTTCCGAACCCAAATGGGGAATCTGCCCCCGGATGGCGGTGGTGTATTTCGGATTGTCTTTCGCGCTGCTGCTGTTTTTGTCGTAGCGTATGCCCGCATTCAGGCGGAAGCGGTCGTTGCCGCCCAAGTGAAACACATTGTTCCAATAGGCAAATTTATATTTCGACCGGTTTTCGATCAGCATTGTGATTTTGGCTTGGTTGGAAGTGAGGATTTTGGGGTCGTACAGTTTTGCGAAATAGCTGTAATCCGAGTTGGCATTGTCCCCTCTGCCGCCGCCCAAGCCGTATTGCGCCGCCCAAACGGCTTTGGAAAAGTCGAGTTGTTTTTCAAAATCGGCAGTCCATTGCGCGGTGTTTTGGCGGATATGCCGGAACGAATGGTAAACTTCACTGTTGATGCCGCGCAAATCGTAATTTTTCGGGATGTCCCAAGTCCAAGTGTTCATATCGATGCGCTGCTTGTCGTAGCGCAGCTTGAGGCTGTCCCACGGGCCGTGTTCCAATTCGTTTTTGTATTCGACGCCGGAGCGGCGGCGGTAGCTCACGTCTTGGCGGTGGCGGTAGTCGCCCGTTGCGGGAGAGTAAATTGTACCCGTCCACAAATTAGACAGCTCGTTGGTAAAACGGTCGGTGCGGGAGTCTTCAAAAATCCAGCCGATGCGGTTGCGGTCGTTGAAATTGTAGCCCAGCTTGAACAGGGTGCTTTTGTTTACCCATTCTTGCGGGTCGGGTTGGGAGCGCGCAACCCCTGTGGCTTTGTAGGTAAGGTATCTGCTGGGCGAGGGGTTGGTTGGGTCAAAGACATATCCGTCGTTTTCAATTTTGACATCGCCCTCGGTCGAGCGGTTTTTGGTTTCTTTGCCGAAGCGGCGGGTATAAACCAATAAGGCATCCAAACCAAAGAGCCTGCCGGCGGCGGTGATGCTGCTGAATTTTTGGCTGTTTTTGCCGACGCTGCCGCCCTTTATCCCCAAATGGTAGGGCTTGTCTTCGGAAACATAATCGCTTGCGGATTTGGTTTGGTAATTGACTGCGCCGCCCAATGCGCCGCTGCCGGATTTAAGCGAGTCCGCGCCTTTGGTGATGGTTACTTCGGAAAAGTTTTCCGGCTCGGAGGTGTTGCGGTTGGCGTTGAAGTTGCCGTACGCGCCGAACAACTCTTGGAAGGCTTCGGAAGAGCGGCTTTCCGCCTGCGCCAGCCCGTCAACGTTGATGGCGACGCGGTCTTTGTCCACGCCGCGTATGGTAAAGCCGTTAGAACCCGCCCTGCCGCCTTCGACGACGGAAATGCCGGGGTCGTAGCGCACCAGGTCGTGTTCGTCGTTGACCAAGAGCTTGTCTAAAGTTTTGCGGCGGATTTTTTCTTCGCCGAGTTTTTGGGTTTTGTGCGTGCCGGTAACGGTGATTTCGTTCAGCGTTTGGGCGGACTGCGGCGCGGGGTCTGCCGCAAAGGCGGGAAACGCTTGGGCGATGGCGGCGGCAGCCAATACGGGTTTAAAGGGGATGGGCATAAGAAAACCTTTTTAAAAGCGGATGGGTTATTATTTTTTGAGATGGTTGGTATCTTGACTGGTTTTGTCATCAAGTTTTTTCTCATAAATCACGCCGCCGAATACGGTATCGAGGGAGCGGTCGTCTTTAAAAGTGATTTTGCCGCCTATGCCGGTGTCGCTGCTGCGGGTGCTGTTGAACTTGCCAAAAAACTTGCCTTCCAATTTGCCGTTTTTGCCGCCGGACGTGGCATCGCCGGAAAAGGATAGTCCGTCAATCGTTGCGTTTTCAATTTTCACATTTGGCCCGTAATCGCTGTTGCCGATGATTTCGCCTGCCAGTTTGTTGCTGTTGAAATTGGCGGTGATAAAGGAAAGGACGGGGGTGTTGGTAGGTGTGGACGAATAATAACCACTGTTTTTCGGCGGCGTATAAGAGGAAGTAACAAATTGCCCGTTTCTGACGCGGATGCCCCAAACCTGATAAGTGATTTTGCCCTTGCCGGCGGTTTCGAGCGTGCTGCTGTAATAACTGCTTGATGCCGGTGTTTTGCCGACGGGGAAGCCGCCGGCGAAGAGGTCGATTTCGCCGTTGGGACCTATCCACGCCCCGAATTTCATATAATCTTGTTTGGTAATTTCCGCTTGATTGGTTGCCCCGGAGTCGCTGCAGCAGATAAAGATGCGGCTGCCGTCGGCAAGCCGCTGCCCTGCGTGGCGGTCGGGAATTTTGAAATCGGGGGAGGAGTAGCTGGGGACGATGGGGTCGGCGTAGGATGAAAGGGTGTATTGCGCGCCGCCAGGTGTTTTGAAGATGAATGCTTTTGCTGTTGATTCGACGCCGTAATTGTTTACTTTATATTCCCGCTGCTGAATGGAAATGCCGGATGTGTTTCCAGTGTTGGCGGTGTTGATGTTTTCGATTTTGCTATTGTCGTCTGTTAACTTTACCTCACCGGTCAGCGGCGTGGCGGTGGGGATGGACACGGGGACGTGCGGTTCGGCTACCCCCCCCCCCGCACAGGCGGCAAGGGCAGCGACAAGCGGCAGTAAGGACAGGGCTTTGTATTTCATCGCATACTCAATCTTGATGATGTGTTAATAATAGTTTTGATTATCAGTTTAAATGTTATATGATGTCAACTGTTTTGTGGGTCGATGCAAAAATCGGTATAGTGGATTAACAAAAACCAGTACGGCGT
>NZ_KV815429.1:0-10717 GCF_001814225.1 Neisseria sp. HMSC070F02
AGGGAAAGTTGCACTTCAAATGCGAATCCGCCATATCTTGAAATAGATCCCAAAACTATATCTGAATCTAATGTAGCTAATTATGTACTTTTTCCTAATCCTGAGCAAATTACAAAAGAGTTTTGTAGTTCAAAAATTGATGATGATTTAATGCTTGATGAGGAATTTATCCCTATTGAGATTATTGGAGAAAATGAACTTATACCATGTGGGTATTTGGATTTTGATATCGAATATTGGAGTAATTATTTGTTTTCAGAAAAAAACCAATAGAAAATGAAATTCTTTTAGTATGCGGGTTCCCTTTTTCAGATAATGAAATAGATTATACTGATGATGGTGAGATTAAAAAAGTATCGCATCAAGTGCATATATATGCTGGTAAATGTAAAAAAGACGATATAGGCTTTTTTGTTGAAAAAGAAGATAAAAATGTTTCATTTGATTGTAATGGTGTTAGTGGTGGAATTGTGATGAGAATGATAGATGGACACAGTGAGTGGGTTGGAATTGCTGTTAGGGCAAATAATGACATCATTCGTTTTATTCCTTATTATCTCGTAGCGAAATCAATAATCCAGAATATCTTAAATAGAAATCAACAAGCGTAGGTCGGATACTTGTATCCGACAAAACCTTCAACATTCCCGTCGTTGCAATCCATTGCAGCTATGTCCGAAATGTCGGATTCGAAAATCCGACCTACAAAATCATTCCGAGCATAACACTATGAAATAACGTCGTTTTTACCGCAATGACGGCACTTACTTTTTTACGGTTGCAACCAATAAACGGCAGCAAGCGTAGGGTGGGCACTTGTTGCCCACGCGTTTATCTCCGAAAGGCAGCAACTGTAGGTCGGATACTTGTATCCAACAAACCTTTAACATTCTCGTTGTTGCAATCCATTGCAGCAATGCCCAAAATGTCGGATTCGAGAATCCGACCTACAAAATCATTCCGAACATAATACTATGAAATACCGTCGTTTTACCGCAATGGCGGCACTTACTTTTTTACGGTTGTAACCAGCAAGCCGTAGCCTACATCACACCAACCGCGTGCGTAGCTATCACATACTACCTGCGGGCGGCACAAACTTTAAAACCGATGTGCAGGTTAAAACCTACAAGGATGCGTGCGGTACACACGCGTTTTGCTGTTCGCACCATTGCTTTGAACTTTATATCGAAACATCACTCGCTGCTTTATCTTGAAAAAATGCCGTCTGTAAGCAAACGTGCTTCAGACGGCATTTTTTTATCCGGCGGTCTGTTATCCGATCCGTTTGAATACCAAGTCCCAAACGCCGTGCCCGAGGCGTTTGCCGCGCGCTTCGAATTTGGTTTCGGGGCGGTAGTCCGGGGTGGGGGCGTAGTCTGCCGCCGTATTTTGCAGGCTGTCGAAGCTACTGAGGACTTCAAGCATCTGCTGTGCATATTCTTCCCAGTCTGTCGCCAGGTGGATATAGCCGCCGGTTTTGAGTTTGGGCAGCAGTTTGGCGATGAAGGGGGCTTGTATCAGACGGCGTTTGTGGTGGCGTTTTTTGTGCCACGGGTCGGGGAAGAATATGTGGATGCCGTCGAGCGAGCCGTCTTGCAGCATATTTTCGACGACTTCTACGGCATCGTGCCGCATCACGCGGATGTTTTCCAAATGGTTTTCGTTGATGAGTTTGAGCAGGTTGCCTACGCCGGGACCGTGTACGTCGATGGCGAGGAAGTCGGTTTCGGGCAGGCGGCGGGCGATTTCTGCGGTTGCCGTCCCCATACCGAAGCCTATTTCGAGAATTTTGGGGCGGCTGCTTCCGAAACGGGCATCGAGATCGGCCGGTGTTGCTTGGTAGTCGATGCCGAAGCTGTCCCATAAGGTATCGATGGCGCGTTGCTGCGCGGCGGTCATATGGCTTTGGCGGAGGACGAAGCTGCGGATGCTGCGGGGATGTTCGGCTTGCCAGTTGTTTTGTGTTTGGTTTTCGGCGGTGTCTGTCATAATGCTTTCGTGCGCTTGTGCAATCAGGATGCCGTCTGAATGTGAAATGCCTGTTCGGACGGCGGGAAGGGAAAGGGGCGATTATACCTGTTTCGTTTTTGCGGGGTAAATGTACCAGTGTTCAGACGGCATTTTGCCACTGTTGCAACAGTTCTTGCAGAAAGCTTTTTTGCCCGTATCCGTTGTTTATGGCTTCTTGCAGGTAGCGGCAGGCTTTTTCTTTGTCCGGCTCGACGCCGTGTCCGTTGTAATGGATGCAGGCGAGGTTATAAAGTGCCATGCTGTCTTTTTGCGCGGCGGCTTTTTCAAACCATTTGCGTGCTTCATTGTAGTCGGCGGTCATACCCTGTCCGAAGTAATACATGCTGCCCAGATTGGTTTGGGCTTTGCTGTGTCCGAGTTCTGCGGCTTCTGTGTAGAGTTTGAGCGCCGCCGCGTATTCGGGCGCGCATTGTAATCCGTAATGCAGGGCTTGGGCTTTTTGATAAAGCTGTTCTGCCCTTTGCCGCCTAATGGCGGAATCTTTGATGCCACCATATTGCTCGGGATGGTTTAACGCACTGTCGGATATGAGTTTCTGATAGGCGGTAAGGCTGCCGGCTTCGGCTGCCTGCCGGTAATAATGCCGGGCTTTTTCCGTATCGGGGGCTATGCCCAAACCGTAGCGGCAGATGTCGCCCAGTATCCGCAAACCTTCGGGATGGCGTTCGGCGGCGGCTGCTTCGGCGTGATGCAGGGCAAGTTTGTAGTTTCTTTCCGGATGCTTGCCTTGCAGGTAGATGTCGGCAAGTGCGGCATGGGCATCGGGGTCATTTTCCTGTGCCGCCTGTTGAAACTGGTAAACGGCTTCATCGGGAGCCGTAGGTAGGATGAGCTCGGCAAGCGGGGTGTAGGCGGGAATGTATCCTTGTTGTGCGGCGGCGCGCAAATGATTGATAGCTTGGGTCGTGTCGGTTGGTGTACCTTGTCCGAAACGGTATTGAAGGCCGAGCTGCCATTGTGCCGCCGCCAAGCCTTGTGCTGCAGCCTCGCGGTAGAGAAGGTGTGCCGTTTCAAAATCCGGTGGCGTACCGTACTGGCAGTATTGGGCAAGCAGATATTGTCCGTGGGGGTTGTTGTTTTTTGCGGTCGTTTTTGCCCATTTCAGGGCTTCTTCAAAATGTCGGGACGCATACAGAAGGTACATCAGGCGGACTTGTGCTTCGGGCAGTCCTTCCTCTGCCAACGGTCTGTAAAGCGGTATCAGGGTTTCCGGGCGCGCGCCTTCTAATTCTTGGATATATGCCAGATTGTAACGCGCGTAGGGATGTCCCTGTTCGGCGGCGATGCGGAGCATTTCCATACCTTGTTCGCGGTCTTGGTAGGGGCTGTCCGCGTCCATCAGGTGTTTTGCCAACTCGAATGCGGCGGCGGGATGACCTGCCGAGGCCGCTTCTGTCAGCAGTCGGCGGACTTCGGTAAAGTTATATTGTTTTTGAGACAGGCGTTCTAAGGCCTGCCGATAGGGTAAGTCGGGATTGTTCATATCAGATCGTTTTCCGTTTTGTCGAATCATCGTTATTGTGTTATGAAGTTAGGTTTATAGTGGATTAACAAAAATCAGGACAAGGCGACCGAAGCCGCAGACAGTACAGATAGTACGGAACCGATTCACTTGGTGCTTAGCACCTTTAGAGAATCGTTCTCTTCGAGCTAGGGCGAGGCAACGCCGTACTGGTTTAAATTTAATCCACTATATATCGGTATACCGACCTGCTGTATCATATTTTTTACAGACGGATTTTGTCTTTGACAGCATGCTAATGCAGATGATTGTAAATCGTTTCCGCCAATGCCTTGCTGATGCCTTCCACTTTTTCCAAGTCCTCGCGGCTGGCGGCAATCACGCCGCGCAGACCGCCGAAGCGGGTGAGCAGGGCTTGGCGGCGTTTGCTGCCTACGCCGGGGATGTCGCTTAAGGAGGAGGTAACGCGGGCTTTGTCGCGTTTTTTGCGGTGACCGGTAATGGCGAAACGGTGCGATTCATCGCGTACGGTTTGCAATAGATGCAAGGCCGGGCTGTTGGGCGGCAGGCGGAAGACTTCGCCGGTAAAAGGCAGTATGAGCTCCTCCATACCGGCTTTGCGCTCCGGGCCTTTGGCAATGCCGACCAAAGGGATGTGCAGCCCGAGTTCTTCCCATACCGATACGGCTACGCCGATTTGCCCTTTGCCGCCGTCAATCAACACGGCATCCGGCCATTTGACGGTCTCGCCGTTGGCTTCGGCCTCCTGCATTTTGCCGTAACGGCGCGTCAACACTTCGCGCATGGCGGCGTAGTCGTCGCCGGGTTTGGCGGTCGTGATGTTGTAGCGGCGGTATTGCGAAGGCTGGATGTTTTGCTCATCGTACACAACGCAGGACGCAATAGTGGCTTCGCCTTGTGTGTGGCTGATGTCGAAACATTCAAGGCGGTTGAGGCCGTCTGAATCCATGCCGAGGATTTTTGCCAGTTCATCAATGCGGTGTTGCTGGCTGCTTTGTTGCAGGCGGCGTTGTGCAATCGCCATTTGTGCGTTTTGTTCCGCCATTTTCAACCAGACTTTGCGTTCGCCTATGGTTTTGGTGACAAATTGCATCTGCTTGCCGTGTTCGCCTTCCAAAGCCTCTTTCAGCGCATCGGGAACGGAAAAGTTGCTAATAATGATGTCGGGTTTGCTTTTGCCCAAATAATGTTGGGCGACGAAGGCTTCGGCGTAATCTTGTCCGTTTGGCTCGGGATCGTTTTTGGTGTCGGGGAAAAAGCTTTTATCGCCTACATGCCGTCCGCCGCGTATGCTGACCCAGTGTACGCAGACGAGGCCGTCTGAAACGGCGAGCGCGAGCAGGTCGATGTCGTTGGGGTTGTTCGGGTTTTTGCTGTCGATGAACTGGTTGCTCTGCATAATGCCGAGTGCTTGGATTTGGTCGCGGTAGCGGGCGGCTTCTTCAAATTGCAGATTAGCGGCGGCGGTTTGCATTTTGTGTTGCAGGGTACGCGTCAGTTCGTCGGTTTTGCCATTGAGGAAAGTTGCTGCTTCACGCACGCTGTCGTGATAATCTTCTTCGCTGATATGACCGACACAAGGTGCGGTACAGCGTTTGATTTGGTAAAGCAGACAAGGACGGTCGCGGTGCTCGAATACACTGTCTTCGCAGGTACGCAGCATAAAGACTTTTTGCAACACTTGAATACTGTCGCGCACGGCGTTGCTGTTGGGATACGGGCCGAAATATTGATTTGGCTTTTTCAGTGTGCCGCGGTAATACGCCATTTGCGGATATTGATGGCCACTGAGCATCAAATAAGGATAGCTTTTGTCATCGCGGAAAAGAATATTGTATTTCGGCGACAGAGCTTTAATGAAGTTGTTTTCGAGAATCAGTGCTTCGGCTTCGGAACGCGTGATGGTGGTTTCGATATGATGCACCTGTTTTACCATCAATGCGATGCGCGGCGAATGGTCGTTTTTTTGGAAATAGCCGGACACGCGCCGCTTGAGGTTGACCGCTTTGCCGACGTATAAGACTTTGCCGCCTTCGTCAAAAAAACGGTACACGCCCGGCAGCTTGGGCAGGTTTTTGAGGAAGAGCGGGATGTCGAATTGTTCCGGAGAACGGTTTTCTGTATTCATATCAATCATTTGAAAAACGGCTTCAGACGGCATATTACCATATCGCTGGAGGCAGCCTTATCCGTTCGGACAAGGCTGCAGGGCGGTTACATGCTGCTAATCGATTTTTACCCGTTTCAGGCGCAAGGCGTTGCTCAACACGGAAACCGAGCTTGCCGCCATTGCCGCGCCTGCGATGACAGGGTTTAAAAAACCGAGCGCGGCAAGCGGAATGCCCAAAATATTGTAGAAGAAGGCGAAAAACAGGTTTTGCTTGATGTTTCTCAACGTCGCCCGCGATACCGATAGGGCATCGGCGAGTTGGTTGACCGAATGTTGCATCAGCGTGGCGGATGCGGTGTGTTCGGCAACGTCTGCGCCGCCTTTCATCGCGAAGCTGACGTTGGCGGCGGCGAGTGCGGGCGCGTCGTTGATGCCGTCGCCGACCATCGCCACGGTTTTGCCGGCGGCTTTGAGTTTCTGTACTTCGGCGGCTTTGTCGCGCGGACTCATGTTGCCGAAGGCGTGTGCGATGCCCAGTTGTTTGGCGACATATTCGACCGTACCTTGGTTGTCGCCGCTCATAATATAGACATCGATATTGTGTTTTTTCAGACGGCCTATGGCTTCGGCGGTATCGGCTTTCAATGCGTCAGCAAGTGCGAATGCACCGATAGGTTTGTTATCGACTGAGACTGCAACAATGCTTGCAATGTCCCAAACGCCGTCTGAAAATTTCGGCAAGGTCAGTTCGGCAAATTCGGCTTTGCCTGCTTTCACCAATCCCGCGCCTTCCACTTCGGCAGTAATGCCTGCGCCGACAACGGTTTGCGCGTTTTGTGCGGTAGGAATCTCCAAACCGCGCACTTGGGTGGCGGAAACGATGGCTCGGGCAAGCGGATGGGCGGCGTTTTGTTCGACGGCGGCGGCGATGCGGTACAAAGCATTTTCATCAAAGCCGCTGTCGGGAACGCAATAAACGGCGGCAACCTGCGGCCTGCCTTCGGTCAGCGTGCCGGTTTTGTCCAACACGACGGCATCGACGTGGGCGGCTTCTTCCATTGCTGCCGCGTCTTTAAACCAAATACCGTGTTTCACCGCCTTGCCCATGCCGACCATAATCGCGGCGGGCGTCGCCAGACCGAGCGCGCACGGGCAGGCAATCACCAAAACGGCAACGGCGTGCATCAGCGCAACCGTCCAATCGCTTTTAATCAGCCAAGTAACAATAAAAGTCAACAGCGCAATGCCCACGACAGTTGGCACGAACACCGCCGCCGCCTTGTCCGCCATGCGCGCAATCGGTGCTTTGCTGCCTTGCGCTTCGGATAGCGCGTTCATCATATCGCCGAGCAGGGTTTGGCTGCCGAGTTGGGTGGCGCGGTAAACCACGCTGCCTTCGGTCATCAGTGCACCTGCCAACACTTTGCCGCCTGCCTTTTTCTCTTCAGGGTTGGATTCGCCGGTAAGATGGCTCTCATCCGCCCAGCCGCTGCCGCTTTCGATAATGCCGTCGGCTGCAATGCGTTCACCGTGGTTGGCGCGGATAAGGTCGCCGATTTGTACTTGGTCGATGGGAAGCTGTTTCCATTCGCCATCGCGTTGCACGTTCACTTGGGTCGGTGTAAGTTTCAAAAGCAGGCCCAAGCTGTTCAGGCTGGATTTTTTTGTGCGGTGTTCCAAAAATTTGCCCAGCGACACAAAACCAATCACCATCACGCCCGCTTCAAAATACACGTGCGCCATACCGTGCGCCGTGTGCGGGCTGAAAAACAGCATATAAACGGAATACAGGTAAATCGAGACCGTGCCGATGGTAACGAGTACGTCCATATTCGCCAGCCCGCCTTTAATGCTCGCCCACGCGCTTTTGTAAAATGGCACCGCCAGCCAAAGTTGCACCACACTCGCCAATGCGAACTGCCACAACGGCGGAATCATCCAATCGTGTCTGCCGATCATCATCCCCGCCATGCCGATAAGGAACGGGACGTTGATGGTGAACAGCAGCCACAGCCGCCAGCCGATATGGTGTTCTGCTTCGGGTTGCGGCAATGTATCTTCCGTTTTTTCCTTCGCGCCGTAACCGGTTTTCTCAATGATTTTGGCAATGTCGGCTACTGAGGTTTTGCTGTCGTCAAACACTACCTGCGCCTCTTCGCTGGCGAAGTTTACCCCCGCCGATTCGACAAAATCTTTTTTGTTCAACACTTTTTCAATGCGCGAAGCGCAGGCCTGGCAGGTCATGCCTTCGATTTGGAAACGGATTTTTTGTTGCATAAGCGTGATTCCTGCTTTGATATTCAGACGGCAGTTAAGGCTGCGGGATGCCGTCTGAGCGCCGGTATGGTCGAAATTTCTCAAACGCGCCGATAATTCGAGTAGAATCCGAAAACTTGACACAGCAAAGGAAAAACAATGTCCCAACACCGCAAACTGATTATTTTGGGTTCCGGCCCCGCCGGATACACCGCCGCCGTCTATGCCGCGCGCGCCAATTTAAACCCCGTCATTATTACAGGTATCGCGCAAGGCGGGCAACTGATGACCACCACCGAAGTGGACAACTGGCCTGCCGATGCCGACGGCGTGCAAGGGCCGGAATTGATGGCGCGGTTTCTCGCCCACGCCGAACGTTTCGGAACGGAAATCATTTTTGACCAAATCAACGCCGTCGATCTGCAAAAACGCCCGTTTACACTCAAAGGCGATATGGGCGAGTACACTTGCGATGCCCTGATTGTCGCAACAGGCGCGTCCGCCAAATACCTCGGTTTGCCGAGTGAGGAAGCGTTTGCAGGAAAAGGCGTTTCCGCTTGTGCCACCTGCGACGGTTTCTTCTACAAAAACCAAGATGTTGCCGTAGTTGGCGGCGGCAATACGGCAGTTGAGGAAGCACTCTACCTTGCCAATATCGCCAAAACCGTTACGCTGATTCACCGCCGCAGCGAGTTCCGTGCCGAAAAAATCATGATTGACAAACTGATGAAACGCGTGGAAGAGGGCAAAATCATCCTCAAGCTGGAAAGCAATCTGCAAGAAGTACTGGGCGACGATCGGGGCGTAAACGGCGCATTATTAAAAAACAACGACGGTTCTGAGCAACAAATTGCCGTCAGCGGCATCTTTATCGCCATCGGGCACAAGCCGAATACCGATATTTTCAAAGGTCAGTTGGAAATGGACGAAGCCGGTTACCTGAAAACCAAAGGCGGCACGGCGGACAATGTCGGCGCAACCAATATCGAAGGCGTATGGGCGGCGGGCGACGTAAAAGACCATACCTACCGTCAGGCAATTACCAGCGCGGCTTCCGGCTGTCAGGCGGCTTTGGACGCGGAACGCTGGCTGGGCAGCCAAAACATTTGAATGCCGTCTGAAACCGAAATTTTCGGCGGAATGCAAGTTTTTCGCACCAAATCCTTGATTCCGTCGGCAAACCCCAATATAATGCCCGTTCTTTGAACCTTGCCTTCTGCTTTCGCATGGCAGAAGGCTGTTTTTACCATCCATAAGGAGATAACATGCGTCATTACGAGATCGTGTTTATCGTTCATCCTGATCAAAGCGAGCAAGTGCCCGCTATGGTTGAACGTTACAAAACCATGATTGCTGAAGCAAACGGTAAGATTCACCGTTTGGAAGATTGGGGTCGCCGCCAACTGGCTTACCCGATTAACAAAATCCATAAAGCCCATTACGTTTTGATGAACATCGAAACCACTCCCGAAGTGGTTGAAGAGCTGGAAACCGCATTCCGCTTCAATGATGCCGTATTGCGCCATCTAACCATCAAAACCAAACACGCCGTTACCGAAGCATCCCCTATGTTGGGTGGTGAAAAGGCTAAGAACCTGTTGAGCGGTGCGTCTGAAGAAGCGGTCGCCCAATAATTGGGATTCAATAATCTTGTTTCGCTTGCCGCGTTAATTGAAAAGGTTTTCCCTATTCGATATACGCCTGCCGGAATCCCTGTTTTAGATATTATTTTAAAGCACGAATCGTGGCAGGAGGAAAACGGGCAGCAATGCCTTGTCCAATTGGAAATTCCGGCACGGATTTTAGGCAGGCAGGCGGAAGAGTGGCAGCATCGGCAAGGTGTATATGTTCACGTCGAAGGTTTTTTAGCTCAAAAAAGCAGACGTTCCCTTATGCCGATGCTCAGGATACAAAATATTCAAGAATATAAAGGTTAAACGACAATGGCTCGTCAATCATTCAAACGTAGAAAATTCTGCCGTTTCACGGCTGAAAAAATCCAAGAAGTCGATTACAAACAAGTTGATTTGCTGAAAGACTTTATCTCTGAAAACGGTAAAATCATTCCTGCACGCATTACAGGGACGAAGGCATTCTACCAACGCCAATTGGCTGTTGCCGTAAAACGCGCACGCTTCCTGGCTCTGCTGCCTTACACCGACCAACACAAATAATTTTGGAGATTGAATCATGCAAATTATTCTGTTAGAAAAAATCGGCGGTCTGGGCAACTTGGGCGACATCGTAACCGTTAAAAACGGCTACGCCCGCAACTTTCTAATTCCCGCAGGTAAGGCAAAACGTGCGACCGAAGCGAATATGAAAGAGTTTGAAGCACGCCGTGCCGAATTGGAAGCCAAACAGGCTGAAATTTTGGCAGATGCCCGAGTCCGTCAGGAAAAATTGGACGGTCAAACCGTTACCGTTGCTCAAAAAGCCGGTGTGGACGGCCGCCTGTTCGGTTCCGTTACCAATGCCGACATTGCTGCTGCAATCGTTGCTGCCGGCATCGAAGCCGTGAAAGCAAATGTACGTCTGCCGAACGGTCCTCTGAAAGCCGTTGGCGAGTACGAAGTGGAAGTGGCTTTGCACACTGATGCCGTTGCTAAAATTACCGTTGCCGTCGTTGCCGCAACCGAGTAATTGAAATTATCAGATGCCGTCTGAAACCCTGCCGATTGTCGGAATGTGGTTTCAGACGGTATTTGTTTTGTTTTCCGTATAT
The DNA here is from genome assembly GCF_001814225.1 of Neisseria sp. HMSC070F02. Lineage (NCBI taxonomy): Bacteria > Pseudomonadati > Pseudomonadota > Betaproteobacteria > Neisseriales > Neisseriaceae > Neisseria > Neisseria sp. HMSC070F02. The sequence continues at coordinate 10,609 of NZ_KV815429.1, forward strand.
TCTGCAAAAATCGGGATGGTTGTTTTTATAGTGGATTAAATTTAAACCAGTACAGCGTACCTGGCTTCAATATACTCAATAGGATAGGTCTCTTCCTAACCGAAAAAAT
>NZ_KV815429.1:10817-28144 GCF_001814225.1 Neisseria sp. HMSC070F02
ATAATTGAAATCAACAGATTACTAAAACACAGCCAAAATATTCAATTGACAAAAACTTTTCTGATTTTGAGAAATCTGTGAAAATCAGGGGATTATTTATTTTGAAAATGGTATCGGGCATAAAATTTGGCTGTGTTTCAATATGGTGCTGATAACATACTTTGTTTCAAAATGTTCAATAGGATAACTTCCTGATTGACCGAAAAATAATGGCCTTTTCCCTTGCAAGCAGTTGAAATCAACAGATTGTCAAAATACATCCTAAAAATTTAATAACTTATATATATGATTGCAAAGGTTACGGCTTGTATGCCGGTCATTATGGCGGAAATACCGTTTGGGAGGCAGCCGCATCGCGTGGAATCGGCACGGCAGGCGATGCGCCGATGCCTTCGGGCGTGAAGGCGGGGCAATCGGCAGTTTGGAAAAAGGCAATGGAATCTGTGGGCAGAAGAAGTTAAGGGTAAAAGTCGGGCGCACGGTCAGGTTGTCTGTCCTTTTGTCGGAACAGGAGACTGGGCAGCTTTGTCCTAATTAATTGCTTGTGCAAACGGTAAAAAGGTTTTTTCGTGTGTTTTAAAGCAGGTTGTACAGCATTTTTCCGGCAATCAAAAGCAACATAATGCCGAAGGATTTTTTGAGTTTGGCAGAAGAAAGTTTGTGAGCGGTTTTGACACCGAGCGGGGCAAAGGCAATGGTTGCCGCGCTGAGGACGGCGACGGCGGGCAGGTAAAGGAAGCCCAGTGACCCTTCGGGCAATCCTGCAATATTCAGGCCGTTGAGCAGATACGATATTGCGCCGGAGAGTGCAATCGGCCAGGCAAGGCCGGATGATGTGCCGATGGCTTTATGGGCGGGGAAGCCGCAGTGGATTAAGAAGGGGACGGAAAGTGAACCGCCGCCTATGCCGACCCAGCTCGACATTGTGCCGAACAGTGTGGAAACCGCAGTCAGTCCGGGCAGTCCGGGCAGCGGGCGGGATGCCGTCTGAGGGTCGGTATGCAGTGTTTTGAATGCGACGGCGGTTAAAAACAGGATGAAGAAAATTTGAAGCCCGAACGCGGGGATATATTTTGCGGAGAGTGCGCCCGTGAATACGCCGAATATCATACCCGGCATCATCGCAAATACGGTTTTCCAGTCGACCGCCCGTTTTTTGTGCTGCCCCAACATACTGGAAAAGGCGGTGAAGACCATGACGGCGAAGGATGTGCCGACGGCGAGGTGTTGCGCGTAAGGATGTTGTGCCAAACCCTGCAAATCAAGTACCCATAAAACGACAGGGACAATCAGCGTGCCGCCGCCTACGCCGAACAGACCGGCAATAAAACCTGCCGCACTGCCTACGGCAAGCAGGATTAAGATAATGTCCCAATGCCACATTTAATCCGCCTTTCTGTATTTTTTCCAGAATCGGCGTGCCGCCATAATGTAGCCGGACAGGCTGTATCCGAGAAAGAACAGGAAGAGGACGAGCGACGGTTCCCAAGTGACCAGAAGCAGCAATAAGACGGCAAGCAGCATTCCGACAAAGGGGACTTGTCTGCGGATGTTGATTTCTTTAAAACTCCAAAAAGGGATTTGGACAATCATCGACAGGCCGGCAAACAGTGTGATGCCCAATGCCCACCAGTGGACGGCGGGGAATTTTTCGACGCTGTGGTTGACCCAAATCAGCCCGACAATCAGCGCGGCGGCAGTCGGACTGGGCACGCCGATAAACCAGCGTTTGTCCACCTTGCCGATGAGCGTGTTGAACAGGGCGAGGCGCAGGGCGGCGCAGGCGCAGTAGATGAAGGCGACGGAATAACCGATTTTGCCGAACTGCCAAAGCTGCCATTTGTAGGCAATAAGCGCGGGGGCAACGCCGAAGCTGACCATATCGGCAAGGCTGTCGAGCTGCTCCCCGAACGCGCTTTGGCTGTTGGTCAGCCGCGCCACGCGCCCGTCCATACCGTCCAGCAACATAGAGATGAATACCGCGATGGCGGCGGTTTCATAACGTCCGTGCATGGATTGGGTGATTGCGTAAAATGCGGAAAACAGCGCGGCGATGGTAAAGGAGTTGGGCAGCAGGTAGATACTGTTTTGACGCAGGGAGCGTTGCGGGGTGTTGGTCGGGGTTTCCATAGCTGAAGTGTCTCACGGACGTGGAGAATCGATAGGGGATTATAACCCAAACCATTATCGAACAATACGCCCTTTAGGATGAAGCCCTCGGAGGCGGTTTGTTTTTCTGATGGCGGATGCTTTGCGGGGCGGTTTGACTCTGCCTGCCACCGGGTGTGTTGTTTCGGATTTTTGCCGGATGGATATTGTTGCCGGGCATTTCTGGGCTTGCCGGAAGGTATCGGGGGGAGGGCATCGGAATATGCGGTGCGCCGTTCAAACCGGGGCGGCGTTTCCCTATTTTCAGGGAGTTGCAGGTTTCAACAAATTGAAAGATATTTTTTGCATTTCCGACCGTATGCTGATTTTGAAACGGGATAAATTATAGGACAAGGTTTTTCGCCCGCCGCAAAGGTTGGCCGCAATGCCGTCTGAAAACAACGGCTTGCCGCTAAGGCGGCGGTATGCGGATTTGCGCTGCCGAAATCGGTTTGCCATACCCGGCGGTGCAATCTGCGGGGAGGGATAAGCCGATAAGGCGGGACTTATCCTGTTTTTTGTTTATAATGCAACAGAATTTGGACGAACCGTCGGGAATTTATCATGATGAAAAAGATACTGGCCGTATCGGCACTATGCCTGATGACTGCGGCGGCACGGGCTGCCGATACTTACGGCTATCTCGCCGTTTGGCAGAATCCGCAGAATGCGGACGATGTTTTGCAGGTTAAAACTACAAAAGAAGATTCGACGAAAAGCGAAGCGTTTGCCGAGTTGGAAGCCTTTTGCAAAGGTCAGGACACGCTTGCGGGCATTGCCGAAGACGAGCCGACCGGATGCCGGTCGGTCGTGTCGCTGAACAATACCTGTGTCGCGCTGGCATACCCGAAAGCCTTGGGCGCGATGCGCGTTGAAAACGCCGTTGTGATTACTTCTCCGCGTTTTACGAGCGTTCATCAGGTCGCACTCAACCAGTGCATCAAAAAATACGGCGCACAGGGACAATGCGGCTTGGAAACAGTGTATTGCACGTCTTCTTCTTATTACGGCGGAACTGTGCGCTCTTTGATTCAAAATCTCAAATAAAACGGAAAATGCCGTCTGAAAGATGTTCAGACGGCATTTCCATATCGACGGTCAGGATTCTTTCGGATCGGGCAGCAGGCTGTTCAACACAATGGCAAGTACGGCGCACAAGCCCACGCCGGCAAAGCTGAAGCTGCCCAATTTGAGCGTCATGCCGCCGATGCCCGTGGTCAGTACCGAGCTGACGATGACCAGGTTTTTCGGCAGCATCAAATCGACTTTGGCATCAATCAGCGTTTTCACGCCCAAAGAAGCAATCGTGCCGAACAGCAGCAGCATAATGCCACCCATCACGGGCATCGGAATGGAAGCCAAAAACGCATTGAATTTGCCGAAAAACGCCATGCAGACGGCAAAAACCGCCGCCCAAGTCATGATGACAGGGTTACTGTTTTTGGTAATCATCACCGCACCCGTTACTTCGCCGTAGGTCGTAACCGGCGGGCCGCCGATCAGACCGGCAACGCACACGCCCAAACCGTCGCCCGCAAGGGTTTTGTCCAAGCCCGGGTCTTTCGTATAGTCTTTCCCCGTCACATTGCCGATTGCCATGATGCCGCCGATGTGTTCGATGGCGGGGGCGACGGCAACGGGCAGCATAAACAGTGCAGCCTGCCAGTTGATCTGAGGCGTTTCAAAATGGGGAACGGCGAACCAGGGCGCGTGTGCAATGCTTGCCGTGTCCACCAGTCCCATCAGCAGTGCCAAAACATAACCCGAAGCGACACCGATCAAGATGGGAATCAGCTTCATCATCCTGCTGCCGAAAACCGATACGATGGCGGTAACGGCAAAGGTAAAGCCGGAAAGAATCAGCGAATCGGTATAGTCGATGACCTGTTTGCCGTCCGCCTGACCCATTGCCATGCTGCTTGCCGCCACGGCAACAGACAGACCGATGACCATGATGACGGGGCCGATGACGACCGGAGGCAGCAGTTTGTGTACCGCTGCCAGTCCGCGCCAACGGATCAGCGCGGCAAACACAAAATACATAAAGCCGGCGGCAAACAGTCCGAACATGGTGGAAGGCAGCCCCCATTCGCCGACGGAGTAGATAATCGGTGCGATAAAGGCAAACGAAGAACCAAGAAAAATCGGCACTTTGCGTTTGGTTGTGATTTGGAACAGCAGCGTTCCCAAGCCTGCGCCCAAAAGCGCAAGAGCCGGATTCAGACCGGTCAGCAGGGGAACCAGCACCATTGCGCCGAATGCCACAAATAAAATCTGTGCACCGGAAACGGCAAGTTTCAGTTGGTTCATACCATCTTCTTTCAATCGGTTCAAACGGCACGGATTATACTGGTTTGCCGAGGGTCTGCGTAAAAATACATATGGCGGGCAACAGATATGCCGTCTGAAAGGCAATGTCTGTCTGTTGCAGGATGAAAGCAGGAGAAATGGAGTATAATCCGACACTTTCCATATTCAATCCGCAAGCCGTCCGGCTTCCTTATTTCAGACGGCATTTTCCGGTAATACGGCATGACAGAAAAATCCCATAAAAAAACAGCAAAAGGCAGGGCGGGAAGCCCGTCCCCAACGTCCGCACGCAACAAGAAAGCCGACAACGGCGCACGGGGCAATAAAGTTTCCGAGCGGCTCAAGGCGGTCAAAGAGTTGCAGAAAACCGAAACCAAAAAGGCGCGTCCCGAACATGTCGTCAACCTTATCGGCGACGCACTGTGGCTGATGGGTTTGGCGGCAACCCTGTATTTGGCGATTTCCCTGATCAGTTTCGATATGGGCGATCCGTCTTGGTCGCACAGTTCGCCGGTTGTGGAAGATGTCGCCAATTGGGGCGGACTGTTCGGCGCGTATGTTGCCGATGTCGGCTATTATCTTTTCGGCTGGTCGTTCTGGTGGTGGATAGCGGCTGCCTGCGTCGTGCTGTATAAAAATTTCCGCCTGCACGCAAAACAGACGGAAAACGAGGCATACAACCACAAAATCGCTGCCGCCGCGCTGTTTGTCCTGACGGTCTTCAGCCCCGTCTTGGAGTATTTTGTGCTGGGCGGAAAATATGCCGACTCCCTGCCTGTCGGAGCAGGCGGTATGGTCGGCATACGCGTCGGCGCAGTGTTTGCGTGGCTGCTGGGGAAATCGGGCAGCCTGCTGATTATCTTGGTTGTTCTGCTGTTGTCGTTGTCCCTGCTGGTGCAGATTTCATGGCTGGAATTTTTGAACGGTGCGGGCAGGGCGGTTCAAAACCGCCTGAGTGCCTTATCCGGCAAGGTCATGGCTTTAGGAAAACGCCGGCCGAATACCAAAACAGACGGTGTCGATACCCAAAATACACGGCGCATGGTAAAAGAAGCCAAGAATATTACGGCCAAACCCGTTGCCTTGCCCGAAGGCAGCAGCAGCAACCGCAAATCCGTCGCGGTTTCCGTCGCGCCGCCGCCCAAAATTCAGGTTTCTCTGTTTGAAGATGACGAACCTCGGCAGGCGGGCGAATACCACAAGCCTACATTGAACCTATTGCGGATTCCTGACAGCGAACCCGTCAGCATCAATCCCGCCGAATTGGAGCGCACTGCCGAACTGATCGAATCCAAACTGGCAGAATTCGGCATCGGCGTACAAGTCGTATCCGCCACATCCGGCCCCGTCATCACGCGCTACGAAATCGAACCCGCGCAAGGTGTTAAAGGCAGCCAAATTGTTGCCTTGTCGAAAGATTTGGCACGCTCTATGTCGCTGCAGTCCGTGCGTATCGTCGAAACCATCGCAGGTAAAAACACGATGGGCATCGAGTTGCCCAACGACAAACGCCAAGACGTGATGTTGAGTGAAATCTTGTCCTCGCCCGTGTTTGCCGAAGCCAAATCCAAGCTGACCGTCGCGCTGGGCAAAGACATTGCCGGTACCCCCGTTGTCGGCGACTTGGCGAAAATGCCGCACCTTTTGGTCGCCGGTATGACTGGTTCGGGCAAGTCCGTCGGCGTGAACGGCATGATTATGTCTATGCTTTTCAAAGCTACGCCCGACGAAGTCCGCTTTATCATGATAGACCCGAAAATGCTTGAGTTGAGCATTTACGACGGCATTCCGCACCTGCTCTGCCCGGTTGTAACCGATATGCGCGAAGCAGGGCAGGCGTTGAACTGGTGCGTCGCCGAAATGGAAAAACGCTACCGCCTGCTTTCCCATGCCGGTGTGCGTAATTTGGAGGGCTTCAACCAAAAAGTCGAAGCCGCAAAAGCGGCAGGCAAGCCGCTGCTCAATCCGTTCAGCCTGAACCCCGACGAGCCCGAGCCGCTGGAAAAACTGCCGTTGATTGTGGTCGTTATCGACGAACTTGCCGACCTGATGATGACCGAACGCAAAGCCGTCGAGCAGCAAATCGCCCGTCTCGCCCAAAAAGCGCGCGCCGCCGGTATCCATATGATTGTCGCCACCCAACGTCCCAGTGTCGATGTCGTTACCGGCCTGATTAAAGCCAACATCCCGACGCGTATGGCGTTTACCGTGCAAAGCAAAATCGACAGCCGTACCATCCTCGACCAAATGGGCGCGGACGAACTGCTCAAATATGGCGATTCGCTGTTCCTCCAGCCCGGCAGTGCCGAACCGACTCGCCTGCAAGGCGCGTTTGTTTCAGACGACGAAGTACATCAAGTCGTCAACTACGTCAAATCGCAAGCCCCAGCCGACTATATTGAAGGTCTGCTCAGCGGCGAGGCCGCGCTGGAAACTGCCAATATCGTTAATCCGAATGCAGACAGCGACGAATTGTTCGATCAGGCAGTCGCCTATGTTTTGGAAAGCAAAAAAACCTCCATTTCGTCTTTGCAGCGGCAGCTGCGCATCGGCTATAACCGCGCGGCAAACCTGATGGAGGCACTGGAAAATGCGGGTGTCGTTTCTTCCACCGACCTCAACGGCAGCCGTAAAATTTTGGCGCACAAGGACCATTTGTAGCCCGTATTGCAAAATGCCGTCTGAACGGCGGAATTGGCGTTTCAGACGGCATATTATGTTTCAGGCGAAACATTGTGATATACTTGCCAGCTAAAATTTCCCCTTTGCGGCAATGCGGTTCAAATATCGTACCGTTGCGCTGTTTGCTTCCCCATGTAGGGAAGAAAGTTTATCATTTTATCAACACAACAAATTTAAGGGCTTATGATGAGCGTAACTGTTGAAACTTTAGAAAATCTGGAACGCAAAGTAGTGTTGTCCCTGCCTTGGTCCGAAATCAACGCAGAAACCGATAAAAAACTGAAACAAACCCAACGCCGTGCAAAAATCGACGGTTTCCGTCCGGGTAAAGCACCTTTAAAAATGATTGCCCAAATGTACGGTGCGAGCGCACAAAACGACGTGATCAACGAGCTGGTGCAACGCCGCTTCTACGATGTTGCCGTTGCCCAAGAGTTGAAAGTGGCAGGCTTCCCCCGTTTTGAAGGCGTTGAAGAACAAGACGATAAAGAGTCTTTCAAAGTTGCCGCCATTTTTGAAGTGTTCCCCGAAGTCGTTATCGGCGATTTGTCTGCACAAGAAGTTGAAAAAGTAACCGCTTCCGTCGGTGATGCCGAAGTGGACCAAACCGTAGAAATCCTGCGCAAACAACGCACCCGCTTCAACCATGTCGAACGCGAAGCCCGAAACGGCGACCGCGTCATCATTGACTTTGAAGGCAAAATCGACGGCGAACCTTTTGCCGGCGGCGCATCCAAAAACTACGCCTTCGTATTGGGCGCAAGTCAAATGCTGCCTGAATTTGAAGCCGGCGTAGTCGGCATGAAGGCTGGCGAAAGTAAAGACGTTACCGTCAATTTCCCTGAAGACTACCACGGTAAAGACGTTGCCGGTAAAACTGCCGTGTTCACCATTACGCTGAACAACGTTTCCGAAGCGACTCTGCCTGAAGTCGATGCAGATTTTGCAAAAGCCTTGGGTATTGCGGATGGCGACGTTGCCAAAATGCGCGAAGAAGTGCAGAAAAACGTAAGCCGCGAAGTGGAACGCCGCGTAAACGAACAAACCAAAGAATCCGTAATGAACGCGCTGCTCAAAGCCGTAGAGCTGAAAGCACCTGTTGCTTTGGTCAATGAAGAAGCCGCACGCTTGGCAAACGAAATGAAACAAAATTTTGTTAACCAAGGTATGGCTGATGCTGCCAACTTGGATCTGCCTTTGGATATGTTCAAAGAACAAGCCGAACGCCGCGTGTCTTTGGGTCTGATTTTGGCCAAACTGGTTGATGAAAACAAACTGGAACCGACTGAGGAGCAAGTCAAAGCCGTTGTCGCCAACTTCGCAGAAAGCTACGAAGATCCTCAAGAAGTAATCGACTGGTACTACGCAGAGCCTTCCCGCCTGCAAGCCCCGACTTCTTTGGCGATAGAAAGCAACGTCGTTGATTTCGTTTTGGGTAAAGCCAAAGTAAACGAAAAAGCTTTGTCTTTTGACGAAGTGATGGGCGCGCAAGCCTGATTATCCTGAAAATGCCGTCTTAGGGCAGTTTTTGAAAGCACCGAAGCCGCTTTTAAAGCCCGCTTTGGTGCTTTTACATCATGAAAGGAGACGAAATGTCTTTTGATAACTATCTTGTCCCTACCGTTATCGAGCAGAGCGGTCGCGGTGAGCGTGCATTCGATATCTATTCCCGGCTTTTGAAAGAGCGCATCGTATTCTTGGTCGGCCCGGTAACCGACGAGTCCGCCAATCTGGTGGTTGCCCAACTGTTGTTTTTGGAAAGTGAGAATCCGGATAAGGATATTTTCTTCTATATTAACTCGCCAGGCGGTTCGGTAACCGCCGGTATGTCGATTTACGACACCATGAATTTTATCAAGCCCGATGTATCGACTTTGTGCTTGGGGCAGGCAGCAAGTATGGGCGCGTTCTTATTGTCGGCAGGCGAAAAAGGCAAACGTTTCGCCCTGCCCAACAGCCGGATTATGATTCACCAGCCTTTAATCAGCGGAGGCTTGGGCGGTCAGGCATCCGATATTGAAATTCACGCACGCGAACTGTTGAAAATCAAAGAAAAACTCAACCGCCTGATGGCGAAACATTGCGGCCGCGATTTGGCAGATTTGGAGCGCGACACCGACCGTGATAATTTCATGTCCGCCGAAGAGGCTAAAGAATATGGTCTGATTGATCAAATCTTGGAGAACCGTGCTTCTTTACAGTTTTAATAAGAAATCTGAGAGAAACAAATGCCGTCTGAAAACAGTTCAGACGGCATTTGTCTTATAGGGACTGTATTGGGATGATTTTGTTCTGGTTGCGTTTGGAGCCGTTTTCGCCGTAGTTGGTTTTGACATACTCTTCAACAATAGCCAAAAATTCCGTTGCAATGTTGTCGCCTTTCAGTGTGACTTTGCGCTCCCCGTCCACATAAACCGGCGCGACGGGTGTTTCTCCCGTACCGGGCAGGCTGATGCCGATGTCGGCCAATTTGCTTTCTCCGGGCCCATTGACAACGCAGCCCATTACGGCAACGTTCAGGGATTCAACCCCGGGATAAAGGGTACGCCATATAGACATTTTTTGGCGCAGGTAATTTTGAACATCTTGTGCCAGCTCTTGAAATACGGTACTGGTGGTACGCCCGCAGCCGGGGCAGGCGGTAACCATCGGCGTAAACGAACGCAATCCCATAGTTTGTAAAATCTCTTGCCCGACGACGACCTCCTGAGTACGCGGGCTGCCAGGTTCCGGAGTCAGTGAAATGCGGATGGTGTCGCCGATTCCTTCTTGAAGCAAGACGGATAATGCCGCCGTTGATGCGACAATGCCTTTGCTGCCCATACCGGCTTCGGTCAAACCCAAATGCAGCGGATAGGCGCAACGGCTGCCCAGTTCGCGGTAAACCTGAATCAAATCCTGAACCGCGCTGACTTTGCACGACAGGATGATTTTGTCTTCGGGCAGTCCCAATAGAACGGCTTTTTCGGCAGATTCCAAAGCGGAGACAATCAGTGCTTCCTTCGTCACTTCTTCGGGCGGTTTCGGCGCGGAAGAAGCGAGGTTGGCATCCATCATACGTTTGGCGAGGCTTTGATCCAAAGAACCCCAGTTTACGCCGATGCGGACGGCTTTATCGTTTTCAGCAGCAGTCCGAATCATAAAGGCAAATTTTTCATCGCCTTTTACGCCTTTGCCGACATTGCCGGGATTGATGCGGTATTTGGACAATGCTTTGCCGCATTCGGGAAATTCCGCCAACAGGCGTTCGCCGTTGAAGTGGAAATCGCCGATAAGTGGTGTGGCATAGCCCATATCGTCCAAGCGGCGGCGGATTTCGGCAACTTTGGACGCGGCTTCGGGGCTGTTGACGGTAATACGCACCATTTCGGATCCGGCATCGCTCAATTTCTTAATCTGCAATGCGGTGGCTTTTGCATCGGCAGTGTCGGTGTTGGTCATAGATTGGATAACGACGGGTGCTTCTGAACCGACGGTAATATGATCGATGCGGACTTGATGCGTCTTGCGGCGTTGGAGTGTGTTCATATGGTTTGAATCTGTTTATTGACCGATGAGGACGGTTTGCAATTCTTCCGAGTAGGGGAAATTCGCCTGCAATTGTGCTTCATATTCGTATGCCGCCTGTGCGTTGCCGAGGGCTTTGGCAATTTTCCAGCCTAGCAGCAAATCATCGGCCTGAAGGACTTCTACCCTGCTTTGGTATTTTTTAAAGTAGTAATCGGCATCGCCCAACTGCCCGGCCAGCATTTTGGTGCGCGCCAGTTCTTTAAATGCGGGTGGGAACTGCGGCTGGGCGGCGAGGGAACGTTTCAAATAGGCTTCCGCCAATCCGAATTGCCCCTGTTTTGCGCTGCATATGCCTTTATTCAGGTTGGCAATATAAGGGGTCGGGTAGGTGGGGTCGGCCAGGGCTTTGTCGAAATATGCCATAGATTCGGCAGGGCGGTTGAGCCTGCCGCACAGGAACCAGCCGTAGTTGTTGTTGATTTCGGCACTGTCGGGTTTGATGGAGAGGGCTTGCCGGAAACTTTCCTGCGCCTTGTCGTTAACTTTCAGGTATTGATAGATTTCGGCACGGACCAGCCAGGCAAGCTCGTTTTTAGGGTCTGATTTCAAGGCGTCTTCAATACTTGCCGTCGCCTGACGGTAGTCCTGACCGCGCATATATTCCATTGCCAACTGGGTTTTGATATTGGAAACCTGATTGGCTTTTTCTGCCCGCGAGGGGCGGTAGGAAGTGCTGCACGCGCCCAAGGCAAGGACAAGTAATAAAGAGATTCGTTTGGATGGCTTAAAAGGCATAATTACCCCTGTTGTCCGATTAAAATCTGCTGCCATTTTTGTTGGCGGCGCGTTTTATCCTGAACCTGCCCCGCCAACTGTCCGCAGGCGGCATCGATGTCGTCGCCGCGCGTTTTTCGTACGGTAACGACAAATCCTGCCTGCTGCAAAATATCGCGGAACACACGGATGTTCTCATTGCTGGAGCGTTCGTATCCGGAGTTTGGGAAGGGATTGAACGGAATCAGATTGAACTTGCAGGGAACATCTGTGACCAGTTCGATCAGTTCGCGCGCATGTTGCGCCTTATCGTTTATTCCGTCCAACATGACGTATTCGAAAGTGATGAAATCCCTGGGTGCTTTGACCAGATAGCGTTGGCATGCGGCCATCAATTCTTTCAAGGGATATTTTTTGTTCAACGGTACGATTTGGTTGCGGACTTCGTCATTGGAAGCGTGGAGGGAAACCGCCAAAGCCACCGGCATGACATCGCGCAACCTGTCCATTTGGGGAACCATACCCGAAGTGGAAACGGTTACGCGGCGGCGGCTCAAACCGTAGCCGTGGTCGTCCAGCATGATGCTTAAGGCGGTAACGACATTGTCGAAGTTCGCCATCGGCTCGCCCATGCCCATCATGACGACGTTGGAAATCACGCGCTCGTTTTTCGGTGTAACGCCCATCGCTTTGTTTGCCCACCACAATTGCCCGATGATTTCGGCAGCAGTCAAATTGCGGTTGAAGCCCTGCCGGCCGGTCGAACAAAATGTACATTCCAAAGCGCAGCCGACTTGTGAGGAAATGCAGAGCGTGCCGCGATCCGATTCGGGGATGAAGACGGTTTCCACCCCGTTGCCCGTACCGACATCCAAAAGCCATTTTCGAGTGCCGTCTGAAGATTTTTGAGACATCATCAGCTTGGGAATTTCGATGCCTGCCTGTTCGTTCAGTTTATGGCGCAACGATTTTGCCAAATCGGTCATTTCGTCAAAATTTTGCGCGCCGGATTGGTGCATCCAACGCATAACCTGTTTGGCACGGAAAGGTTTTTCGCCCATATCGGCAAAATGTCGGGTCAGCCCTTGGAGGTCGTAGTTGAGCAGATTGGTTTTCATGTATTTGTGTTTTTCTTAAATTAAGGCTTCAAATAAAAAATTGCAGGGCAGGCAAGTTTGATTTGAAGCCTTTTGCAACAGAGTTTTCAGACGGCATGGATATATTTTATGCCGTCTGAAGAGGAGTTGTGCGGTGTATTGTATCAACGGGGGCAGATTTCGGTTTGGCTGAAAAAGTAGGCAATTTCCAAAGCGGCATTTTCCGGAGTGTCCGAGCCGTGTACGGCATTGATGCTGACCGAAGTGGCAAAGTCCGCGCGTATCGTGCCTTCGGCGGCTTCGGCGGGATTGGTCGCCCCCATCAGTTCGCGGTTTTTCAGAACGGCGTTTTCGCCTTCCAGTACTTGAATCATAACCGGACCGCCGGTCATAAATTCAACCAATCCGGCGTAGAAGGGGCGGTCTTTATGAACCGCATAAAATTCTTGCGCCTCTTTGAGGGTAAGCTGCTTCATTTTGGCGGCAACGATTTTCAGACCGTTCTCCTCAAAGCGGCTGTATATTTTGCCGATAACGTTTTTGCCGACGGCATCGGGTTTGATGATGGAGATGGTACGTTCAATCGCCATGCTATATCCTTATTTTTACTTAAGAAGAATCAAATCGGTATTCTATCAAAAAAATAACTTATCCGCCTGAAGCCTTGGGAGATAGGGTCAGGTGCGGCTGTTCCAAATAAACTTCGGACTGCATTTCGACCATCCGGCTGGCGGTGCGGGTAAATTCTTCGGCAAAATCGCCTTCCGTATAGATATGGTTGACATCTACCGCGCCGGTGGCACACAGTTTGACCCGGAAATCGTAGAGTACGTCAATCAGCCAAGTCAGCCGCCGCGCCTCCGCCTTTTCTTGCGGTGAGAGTTGTTCCAAACCTGAAATAAAAACCATTTCATAATGTTCGGCCAAATACAGATAGTCGGACTGTGAGCGGGGGCCGAAGCACAGTGCGCGGAAATCAAACCATATGGCACGGCCGGACTCGGCTTTGTGGGGAATCTCCCGACCGTGGATGGTGCTGATGCCGGGGTTCAAATCGGTAATGCCTGTCATTTCTTTGAACAGTTTTGCCAGTTTTGCCTCATTTTCTTCATTGGCAGGCGTAAAGAAAATCTCGGCGGGGCGGAGGGTACGCAGTCGGTAGTCTTCACCGCCGTCAACGTTTAAGACGGTCAGGCTGGACTCGATGAGCGCGATTGTGGGAAGAAAACTGCTCCGGTTTTGACCTTGCGGGTAGAGTTCGGAAGGCGCGTAGTTTGAAGTCGCCACCAAAACAACGCCCTCGTTAAGCAGGTTTTCCAGCAGACGGCCTAAAATCATTGCATCCGCAATATCGCTGACATGAAATTCGTCAAAACATAATACGCGGGTTTCTTTGGCAATCTCGGCGGCAACGGATTTCAACGGGTTGCTTTCGCTTTTCAGGGTTTTCAGCCTCTGGTGGATTTCTGCCATAAAGGCATGAAAGTGGACGCGGCGTTTGCGGCGGTAAGGGAGGCAGCCGAAAAAAGCGTCCATCAGAAAGCTTTTGCCGCGTCCGACCCCGCCATAGAAATAAAGCCCTTTGGGGACTTGCGGGGAACGCAAACTCCTGCCTAAAAAACGGTTTCTTTTGCGTTTGAACATCATCAATTCGGTCCAAAGCCGATCGAGGTGTTCGATGGCGGCTGCCTGCGCGTCGTCGCGGATGAAGTTGGGCAGTTGTGAGGCAGCCTGATACCAAGTCAGCGGGCTGTGATTTTCAAACGGCGGGGCTTTAAAAAGTTGGTCTCTATTACTCATATTTAACCTTGTTATACTTCTTGCGGCTAAGAAAGAAAATGCTTACCGTCGGTATTATAAATGATTTCCTTCAAACTTGGCATTTTCCGTGGAAAAGAATAATGACGCGCACAAGGGGGTATAAGCAAAGGCGGCGTTTCAATATGGTGCAGATATGAGCTCAAATGCCTTTTATAGTAGATTAAATTTAAACCAGTACAGCGTTGCCTCGCCTTGCCGTACTATCTGTACTGTCTGCGGCTTCGTCGCCTTGTCCTGATTTAAATTTAATCCACTATAATCCGTAGAGTCGGCTCCTTCCGGCTCAGACGGCATACGTTTATGCCGGCACTTCTTACCGCCCTCGTGCCGGCTATCCCAAAACTGCTTTGAACACTGAACGCTCTTTGGTTTACTTCAAAAACGCGGCGTGATAAGCAATATGCTCGCCAATAAAACTGGCGATGAAGTAATAACTATGGTCGTAGCCTTTGTGGAAGCGCACATCGACCGGCTGGTTTGCCGCACGACAGGTTTCGATAAAATCTTCGGTACGCAATTGTGTCGGCAAAAACTCATCTTCCAAGCCCTGATCAATGCGTATACCTTGCACTTTATAGCCTTGTTGAATGAGCGAGCTGGCATCATATTGCTGCCATTTTTCACGATCTTCCCCTAAATAAGCAGTAAAGGCCTTTTCTCCCCAAGGCACGAGGCTTGGCGATAAAATAGGCGAAAAAGCAGAAACGCTTTGATAACGTTTCCGATTTCGCAGTGCCAATACCAATGCACCGTGTCCGCCCATTGAATGCCCCATAATGGAACGTTTGCCGTTAGTAGAGAAATTTGCTTCAACCAAATCAGGCAATTCGTTCAAGATATAATCATACATTTGATAATTCGTCGCCCAAGGCTGCTCAGTTGCATTAAGATAAAAGCCCGCACCTTGTCCTAAATCGTAAGCCGCATCGTTCGGCACTTGCTCTCCGCGAGGGCTGGTATCAGGGGCAAGCACAATCACTTGATGTTCTGCTGCATAAAGCTGAAAGCCTGATTTAGTAATGAAATTTTGTTCCGTACACGTCAAGCCGGAAAGCCAATAAATCACACCAAGCGGTTGATTTTCCGAATTATTTGGCAAATAGACGGCAAATTTCATTTCGCATTGCAGCGTTTGGGCATGATGCGCCCAAACTTGTTGCGAACCGCCAAAAATTTGATGTTGTTCCATCAGTTTCATCGCATACCTTAGTAGTGAATAACGGCGCGGATCGATTTACCTTCGTGCATTAAGTCAAAGGCTTCATTGATTTGATCGAGTGTCATTGTGTGGGTTACAAACGGTTCTAACTCAATGTCGCCTTTCATTGAATCTTCCACCATTTTCGGCAGTTCAGAGCGACCTTTCACACCGCCAAATGCTGAACCTTTCCAAACACGACCTGTTACCAACTGGAACGGACGCGTTGAAATTTCTTGTCCTGCACCTGCTACGCCGATGATAATGGATTGACCCCAACCACGGTGTGCACTTTCTAATGCCTGACGCATTACGTTTACGTTGCCGATACATTCAAAGGTATGGTCAATGCCCCATTTATTAATGTCTAACAACACATCTTTGATCGGTTTATCGTAATCGTTCGGGTTCAAACAATCCGTTGCACCGAACTGTTTTGCCAACTCAAATTTTGATGGATTGGTATCAATGGCGATAATGCGGCCGGCTTTGGCTTGACGCGCACCTTGCACCACCGCCAAACCAATCGCGCCTAAGCCAAACACGGCAACAGAGTCGCCTTCTTGCACTTTTGCCGTATTATGTACCGCACCAATACCTGTGGTAACGCCGCAGCCGAGCAAACATACTTGTTCATGGTTGGCTTCAGGGTTGATTTTCGCCAGTGAAACTTCGGCAACAACGGAGTATTCACTGAAAGTCGAACAGCCCATATAGTGATAGATTGGCTGACCTTGATAAGAAAAACGCGTCGTGCCGTCCGGCATTAAGCCTTTACCTTGTGTATCACGCACTGAGACGCACAAGTTGGTTTTACCTGAACAACAAAACTCACATTCGCCACATTCGGCGGTGTAAAGCGGAATCACGTGATCACCCGGTTTTACGCTTGACACACCTTCGCCCACAGCAACGACCACACCCGCACCTTCGTGTCCAAGCACCACAGGGAATACGCCTTCAGGATCGCTTCCTGATAACGTAAACGCATCAGTATGGCACACGCCAGTGTGGGTATTGCGGATTAACACCTCGCCTTTACGCGGCATTTCTACGTCGATTTCCACAATTTGTAAGGGTTGGTTAGGGGCGAATGCCACCGCCGCACGAGATTTGATGGTTGAATCGGCTTGTTTCATTTCCATTGTCTTTCCTCTTAATTCATTGACAAAGTTGCCTTGCCTGAGCAACATAGCAACAGTTTACACTTTAGAGTTAACTCTAAAGCAAGTGTTTTTTACTGTTTTTGTTTAGAAGGAGGGAAAATGACTTATACTACTGCCAAAGCCGCCGAAAAAATAGGCATCTCCGCCCACACCCTACGTTTTTACGACAAAGAAGGTTTGTTGCCCAATATCGGACGTGATGAATACGGTAACCGCTGTTTTACCGATAACGATTTGCAATGGTTGGGCTTATTGCAATGCTTGAAAAATACGGGAATGAGCTTAAAAGACATCAAACGCTTTGCGGAATGTACCGTCATTGGCGACGATACCATTGAAGAACGCCTTTCCTTGTTTGAAAATCAAATAGAAAATGTGAAGTGTCAAATTGCCGAATTAAAACGCTATTTAGATTTGCTTGAATACAAATTGGCGTTTTACCAAAAAGCGAAAGCATTAGGCTCGGTAAAAGCTGTAAATTTGCCGCAAATTCCTGAAACGGCTTAGTTTTAGTGCAATAAGCAGGATTTTTGTCCTGTTCGTAATAGAAATCAAAAATTTGTTGTTTAAAAAGCGGATTGTAAGCAATGATATAGTGGATTAACAAAAATCAGGACAAGG
>NZ_KV815429.1:28244-57449 GCF_001814225.1 Neisseria sp. HMSC070F02
GCCGTACTGGTTTTTGTTAATCCACTATAAAAAAATCCACGCTCTAATCCGTTGCTTGCTTGGCTCAAGGTATTGAAGCAACGGATGAAGTTAAACCACAGAAAAAACGCCGCGTAACAGCGGCGTTTTGATGCTAAGGTTTAATTGGCATTTTCTTTTAAAGCCAAGTCGACCCGCTCGCGCAATTCTTTACCGGGCTTGAAGTGGGGTACATGTTTTTCAGGTACTTCCACACGCTCGCCGGTTTTGGGATTGCGACCGATGCGGGCAGGACGATGGTTCAAATCGAAGCTGCCGAAACCGCGGATTTCGATGCGTTGACCTCGGGCAAGCGATCTAGTCATGGTGTCAACCAAGACTTTTACGCTGTACTCTACGTCTTTTGCCAGAAGATGCGTGCCGTTTTTGGCGGCAAACACTTCTGCCAAACGAACCATTAACTCAGACTTTGTCATGTCTGCAACCTTATTCTTGTTCGCCGGAGAGTTTGGCTTTCAGCAGGTCGCCCAAGCTGGTGGTGCCGGCATTCGCATTGGCGGCGGCATTGACGGAGTTCAGTGCTTCGCGGCTTTCTTTGGCATCTTTGGCTTTAACGGAAAGTTTGATGCTGCGGTTTTTGCGGTCAACGGTAACGATGACGGCTTCAACTTCGTCGCCTTCTTTCAGTTTGGTGGTCAAATCTTCAACGCGGTCGGCTGCAAATTCGGAAGCAGGCAGGTAGCCTTCTACTTCGTCAGACAGGGCGATAACAGCACCTTTGGCGTCAACAGATTTCACGGAACCTTTAACCAAAGAACCTTTGTCGTTCACGCTGATGAAGTTGCCGAACGGATCGCCTTCCAGTTGTTTGATACCCAAGGAGATGCGTTCTTTTTCCACGTCGATTGCCAATACGACGGCTTCGACTTCTTCGCCTTTTTTGTATTTGCGTACGGCTTCTTCGCCGGATTCGGTCCAGGACAGGTCGGACAGGTGAACCAGACCGTCGATGCCGCCGGGCAGGCCGACGAATACGCCGAAATCGGTAATGGATTTAACCGCACCGGAGATTTTGTCGCCTTTGTTGTGGTTGGCGGCAAATTCTTCCCAAGGATTGGCTTGGCATTGTTTCATACCCAAAGAGATACGGCGGCGGCCTTCGTCGATTTCCAAAATCATGACTTCGACTTCGTCGCCCAGTTGTACGACTTTGCTCGGGTGTACGTTTTTGTTGGTCCAGTCCATTTCGGAGACGTGTACCAAACCTTCGATGCCTTGTTCGATTTCGACGAATGCGCCGTAGTCGGTCAGGTTGGATACTTTGCCGAACAGGCGGGTGCCTTGCGGATAACGGCGGGTCAGACCGCTCCAAGGATCTTCGCCCAGTTGTTTCATACCCAAGGAAACGCGTTGTTTTTCTTGGTCGAATTTCAATACTTTGGCTTCAACTTCCTGACCGACTTCCAAGACTTCGCTCGGGTGTTTCACGCGCCGCCATGCCAAATCGGTGATGTGCAACAGACCGTCGATGCCGCCCAAGTCAACGAATGCACCGTAATCGGTAATGTTTTTAACGATGCCTTTGATGACGGAGCCTTCTTGCAGGTTTTCCAGCAGGGCTTTGCGTTCTTCACCCAAAGTGGCTTCCAGAACGGCGCGGCGGGAAACAACGACGTTGTTGCGTTTTTTGTCCAGTTTGATCACTTTGAATTCGATCTCTTTGCCTTCGAAGTGAGAAGTGTCTTTTACAGGACGTACGTCGACCAAAGAACCCGGCAGGAATGCGCGGATGCTGCTAATCATAACGGTCAGGCCGCCTTTGACTTTGCCGTTGATGATGCCGGACAGGATGTTGCCGTTTTCCATGGCTTCTTCCAGGGCAATCCAATCGGCAGCGCGTTTGGCTTTTTCGCGGGACAGTTTGGTTTCGCCGAAGCCGTTTTCGACGGATTCGATGGTAACGGTAACGAAGTCGCCGACTTTAACTTCAATTTCGCCTTGAGCGTTTTTGAATTCAGCTACATCAATCAGGGATTCTGATTTCAGACCTGCGTTTACGGTAACGAAGTTTTGGTCGATTGCCACTACTTCAGCGGTAATCACCTCACCCGGGTTCATTTCTTGCAGGGTAAAGCTTTCTTCCAACAGCTGAGCAAAATTTTCCATAGACATATATAACTCTTTTCGGTACACCGCCAAGGGGTGCGGGGTGGGTTGGTGGATGTCTGCCGTCCTTGGCAGGGCAGACGGGTAAATAAGGTTTCAGACGGCATATGGGGAAATTCATGCTGTCTGAAACGCAATGCGGGCGATTATACCTGAAAATTTAAACTTTACGATACCAATCAAGCACTTTTTTTACAGTTTCTTCTATAGTCAGGCGGCTCGTATCCAAAAGCAGGGCATCGGGTTGTTGTTTCAGGGGGGCAACCTTGCGGTTTCGGTCTGCCTCGTCTCTGGCTTCGATGTCGGACAGGATGCGCTCGAATGCCAAACCTTCGCAGGGGATGCCGATTTGTTTGGCGCGGCGTTCGGCACGGATTTTGGATTCTGCCGTCAGGAAGATTTTAAGTTCGGCTTGGGGGAAGACGACCGATCCGGTGTCCCGTCCGTCGGCGACCAGTCCTTTTTCGGTCAGAAAATCGCGTTGGCGTTGCAGCAGGGAGGCGCGGACTTTAGGCAACTGTGCGACTGCGGATGCGCCCATGCCGATGGCTTCTGTCCGGATGCCGTCTGAAACGTCTTCGCCGCCGAGCAGGATGCGGCTGTCTGAAAATACGGCGGGCAGTTTTTTTGCCAGTTCGGAAACGTTTTCTTCATCGTGCCATCCTACGCCTTGTTTTTGTGCATATAGGGCGGTCAGGCGGTAGAGTGCGCCGGTATCGAGATAATCGTATCCCAATGCGGCGGCAACGCGGGCGGCAACCGTGCCTTTGCCCGATGCGCCCGGGCCGTCGATGGCGATGACTTTTTGTCTGTTCATAAGGGGGATTCCTGATGGTTTGGGGTATGGGTTTTGCCGTCTGAAGGATGTATTTCCCATTGGGGCGGATTCTACCTGTTTTAAAGGACGATTGTCTAAGCAGACGGAACGCCGCCTGCCCGGAAACATCCGACAGAAGTCGGCAAGCCGGTTCGGATTTCGGCGTTGCGGGTATTGTGGCGGGCATCAAGGCAATGCTGTCTGAAAGAGGTATGACCTTCAGACGGCATCGATTGCTGCGGATTAGAACAGGTTGCTGACGAAAATCAGCAGAATCACCAGCGGCACAAGATATTTCACATAAGCAAACCAAATATTGACCGTCGTATGGTTGCCTTTATAAAGCAATTCGTCCTTCGCTTCGTCCTTCATCACAAAACCGGCAAACAGCGCGGAACCGAGCGCGGTCAGCATAAACAAGATGTTGCCGCTGATGTAGTCGAAGGCATCGAAAATATTTTTGCCGAACACGGAACGTCTTTCCACGGACCATAGCTCAGAATGGACGGGATGTTGCCGAAAATGAAGATGGCAGCCAATACAATCGTAATCGCGGCGGTACGGCGGATTTTGGTTTTTTCCTGAATGGTCGTAATCAACACTTCATAAATGGTCAGCGAAGTTGTCAACGCGGCAATCAGGAGCAGCGAGAAGAAAATCACGGCGAACACAGATCCCGCCCACATATGTGAGAACACAATCGGCAAGCTTTGGAACACCAAAGTCGGGCCGGAATCGGGGGCAACGCCGAAGCTGAAGAGCGACGGGAAAATCATAAAGCCCGCAAGTATGGCGATGATGGTATTGGTAATTGCCGTGATAACTGCCGTCTGAACCAGATTTTCGTTTTTATCCAAATAGCTGGACAAGGTAATCATCACGCCGAAACCCAAGCTCAGGGCAAAAAATACCTGCCCCAAAACGAAGACGAACAGTTCGGCGGTAATCTTGCTGAAATCAGGTTTCAGATAGAAAGCAACCCCTTCCATTGCGCCCGGAAGGGTAACGTTGCGGACGACCATCGCGATTAGGAACAAAAACAGCAGCGGCATCAGCTATTTTGCCGCTTTTTCAATGCCGCCGATAACGCCTTTGACCAAAATCCATTGGTTCACGGCGACAAAAAGCAGCGTATAAAACGCAATTTCCCAAGGGCTGTTTCAATGTGTTCGGCAAAGAAGCCTTTTGTAACCACACCGTCGACGGGGCTGGAAATATTCAAATTTCCTCCAATAATATTAACGATATAGCTGATTACCCAGCCGCCGAGTACCATGTAATAAGCCATGATGCCGAACGCGCCGAGCAGCCCCATCCAGCCGACCAGTTTCCAAATTTTGGCAATGGGTTTGCCGTTCATCGGGCCGCCGAACGCATCCAGCGCGTTCACGCCTTTGCGCCGTCCGATGACATTTTCCACCAAAATCATCGGGATGCCGATAACCAGCATCGCGATACAGAATAAAAACACATACGCGCCACCACCGTTTTCACCGACCAAATACGGGAAACGCCACGTCGCGCCGAAACCGACAGTCGCGCCGGCAATGGTCAGGATAAAGGCTTGATGGTGGGTAAGTTTGTCATCATCGGTGACGGATTTGGCTTTGTTGGCGATGACCAAGCCCAAATGGTGCTGGCGAGATAGGGGCTGTAAGGTGGGGTGTCGTTTCATGGGGGTTCCTGTTGGTAAATTAAATTTTATTATAAAATAAAAAAACCACAAACACTAGGGCGATGTTTGTGGTATTGTGGCACATAATGCTGATCAATAATTTAAGGTATAACTTATCCCATAACTTCTCCCCTGTGCAGACAAGCTGGATAATTCACCATAAGTCACTTTGGCAGCTTGACTAAATACACTTTTATATTTTTTATTTGTCAAGTTATAAATCCCAAAGTTTAACTGACCTTTAGGTAGTTTGATCTCACCCAATAAATCCGCCACGACATAGCCTGAAATTCTAGCCTCCGGGGTTTTGCGGACATTTTGATTGGTTTTGGCAATCAGGCTGTCCTTGTAAGCTCTTTGTGTACCATCAATGGCAAGTAGTTGTAAGCGTAACTTATGTTCGTTTGGCGTAGTATATTGAGCAAAAGCGGTGGCTTTGGTAGGGCTGATACGAAACGCCCCAAGTTCTCGATATTGACCGCTTGCATCTTTGTATTGCCCCCGTGTATAGGCAATACTACCGCCCATGGTCCAGCTATCGTTAATTTTATGGTTTAATTCAAACTCTGCTCCATAGATACGTTCGTCAGTATCGGCAACAACCACGCTATAATCTTTTAAAAACTGAGTGACTTTGTCTGATGTATTATAAAATGCTGTCAGTTTAGCATGACTATCGCCAAATGTTCCCACCCAACCCACATCATAACTATTGACTGAAATTGGCTCAACATTATCAGAATTAACCGCAAAACCCGTCCCAACATCTCTTAGCACCCTTTGTAAATCAGGTAAACTATATCCTTGCCCAAAATTGGCAAAAATACTGTGATTTGGAGTTAATGAGTAATTTGCTCCAAGATTAAATAAGGTTTTGTGATGCTTCACTTTGCCAGAATTGACAGTTCCTGCTTGATACGGCACTTTATTCTGGTTTAATAAATCGGCTAATAGCGACTCACTGGGTGGCACAAAACCATCTGTTTTACTGTCTATAATTTGATGCCGTACACCTGCCGATATTTTTAAATCATCTGTCAAAGCAACATTAGCATTGGCAAATATGCCGTAGGTTTTTAAGGTGGTGTCAGGTCCATAAGTGTAACGGTTGCCAGTGTCTTTAAATGCCAAGCCGTTGCTTTGCATAAAGGTAGTCAAATCATAGCCTGTCGCCCCTTGGCGGTTTTTTTTCTTGTTCATAATCGATACCATAACTAAGTAGTACAGGTTTTTGAGCAAGGTCAAATTTTCTTTGCAAAGCCAGTCTTGCTCCCAATACATCTGCCTTGGATTCGGATTGTAACACCCCATAGGCGCTAGCTTGTAGATCCTTGGTATAAGCATCCAAAGAATTCATGCTTTGTAAAATAGGCAGGGCTTTGGCGATCGAAAACGGGGCAACAAAGGGATAAAATCTGCCTTTCTCTCTGCGATAATAAGCATTGGTATTGATGGTGTTACCCCACAAATCATCATGATGATAGTTGATATTAAAGGTGCTTTTGGTGGTTTTTGGCTGTTCTGATAATGATAAGCCTTTGATGGCATTTAATGAAGGCTTTTCTCCAAACAACACCGCAAGGCGATTACCATAATCAGGTGCATAATCGGTATCTTGTTTGTCGTTATAATGCGTCAATGCCAGATTGATATTTTGCTTGTCGTCAAGTTGCCAATCAACATTTGTATTGACACTTAGGCTTTTGCTGTCTTGCTTATCAGTTTGGGCAGGCTCAGGAGCGATGCGTTTACCGTTAGCATCAAATGCCCCTCCTGTGGTGCGATAGTCGACATCAAGTCGTGCAAGGACATTACCATTTTCGCTGACACCTGCTACACTCTGACCTACCTGATAACCGATACCTTCACTGGATAATTTACTACCATGTACACCGATGCGGGTTTCAAATTGCTCCTCTTCCAAATCAGACTTAGTAACGATATTAATCAAACCGCCTGTTGCTCCAGACCCATAAATACTGGTTGCTCCTGATAAAACTTCAATTCTAGCAACTTGATTGGGATTGATACTATTAAGCTGTCTAGAGATGTCTCGCGAACCTGTCAAAGGCACGCCATTTAACAAAAATTGCACTTGACGACCGTGCATGGTTTGCCCAAAGTTACTGGTAGTGCCACTACTTACCCCCAAACTTGGAATGAGCTGTGCCATCACATCGGCAAGCTGTCGAGAGCCTGTTGCTTGCTCTTGAATTTGCTCTTCATAAATAACTTTGGTGGTATGGGGCATTTGCGTGATACGATTGGCAAGTGCCATACCGCTCTTATCAATGGTAATAACCACAGGCTCTAATTCAACCGTTGGTAATGACTCATTGGGTTGAGCGTACAACTGCTGAGTTACTGCCACACTTAGTAAAGGCAAAGATAACCATTGAAAATAGTGGGAATGACGCATAAATTACTCCTTATGGAAAAGTAAAATTTTAACAGTCTGTTACGGTTTAACAGTCTGTTACGGAAAATTTTTTTATCAATGTCGGCAAAATAAGCATTGACACCCCAGAACCAATCGCAAGCCACAAAAATAGCTTGTCATAGCCAAACTGATGTACTAAAAATCCACTCATCGCCCCGCCGATAAAATACACAAGCAACTCCACGCACACAAACAAAGTAAAGTCCGTGCCAGCTTGGTCGGGATTGGCAGCATTCATAAACAGAGCATATAAGGCAGTCATTGTTAAATAGCGAACAGATAAAATTAGCAAAACACTAATTGCCATCAAGCTCATAAACCCTGTTTTTAATAAACCTACCGCAGGTAAAAAATCACCCAATAAAGGATATAGCAATCCTAAACACAACAAAGCATAAACTGCCGTTCTTAGCCATCCGAATAATATAAGACAACGTACAATGTCGATATATTTGATTAATACCCCTGCCAAAAGTGCTGAACCAATCCCAACAATCGCTCCAAATACCGAAAACAAAAGCCCAATCTGAGACAGTGAAAAACCAAAATCCACAAGCATTGGATTTAGCATTGCCATCATCGGAGCTTCCACAAAGCGAAACACCACAATCAAAGCTAGTAACCATTTAGTTTGCGGGCGTTTGATAAGCCTAATAAGACTTGCTTTGGAAAGATTGGTAGCATGTTTGGGATTGTCTTGATCTTTTAAGAACCATAGTGAACACGAAATAAGCACAACAGTTGTTGCCAAACTGATTGTTGCCATTTGCCAATCAAATCTCTGATATAGCCACAGTGTGCCAGCACCGCCTACCATACTACCAAACGCCACTCCAAAACTTTGCATGGCACTTGCCAGCCCAAAGGATGACTTATCAAATTGTTCCACTGTATAGCCATCAATAGCGATATCTTGGGTGGCACTTGCCAAAGACACCAAAAAACTTATGCTCAGAAATAATACAATCTCAGACTCAGAAAACTGTAAAAAGCCAAGCCCAAACAGCCCGACTACCACGATAATTTGAGTAAAAAAATAACCAAGTTTTGCGTTTGCCGATTTTGGCACAATAATAATTGTCCACATAACTTGCCCACAGAAATTTAAACGCCCACGGCAAATATAAAAGTGAAAGCATGCCAATCACCCTAATATCAACGCCTTGATGTCTTAAAATGGCAGGCAATGCCACATTAAAAAAATACAAAGGCAAGGCATGGGCAACATATAACAGTGCCACCATCGTCAAAAGATGGCGATTTTTTTGTTGTGAGATAATCATCAGACCGCCCCTATTTTAGTGTTTATCCATGCTTTGGCTTCAGTCAGTGACAACACCACCGCATAAGGCACTCGCCATGCTTTATGAAAAGCAGGACTGTCTAAGGCTTGTCTTTGAGTCTCATCATCAACAATTCTGACTAATCCCTTGCAATATTTAAAGAACGATTCTTTGTGCGTCTTGTACCAAACCGCCTCAATTTGGCGGTAGTTATTAGGGAGTGTCAGCCCTGTCCGACTATGGTAAATCAAGGCAAAACTCTGCTCACTGGCTAACAAATCACTCATAGCAATCAACCAATCATCAAATGCATCTTGACTAATCTCGCCTGAAAAATCGAGTAAAAATACAGGTAAGGAGCTATTTGGGTTCTGAATAGCATTTAGAAAAATAGGCATAACATCACTCTTTAATGCTGGCATTTAAATAATGGGCAAACTTACAATAAAACCCTTCTTTGTCACAAAAATATAACATTGCAGTTTTTTCAGGCATTACAATTTGATATTGGGGCATATAGTTTAATTCTTGAGCGACTACCTCATAGGGTTTTACACTTGCATCAGGTTCACCCACAATTTTTTTAGCAGGTGAATGTTCAAAAATAAAAAAGCTTAGTAGACGCATGATGGCACGCAAGTACCCTTTGCCAACAGCCTGTGCCTCTGCTAGTAACAAATGCCAACCCAAATCATTTTTGTCAGCTGTATAATACCCTGATAGTCTATCCCTTGCCCCTTCATAAACTTCGGCGTAACCAACCCATTCGCCATTAATACTAACCAAATACAAACGCTGGTGATCATCAGCCAACATTTTTTCAAAATAAACAGACAGCTCAGACAATGATTTATTGAGTTGCCATTGAGGGATAACATGGGGCATATTCATCCAACGATGCAACAATTCAATATGTTCAGGGTAGCGTATTTGCACCAACCCAAATTCAACCCCATTTTCTCTGTAAATATAGTTGTTTGGCAACCCCTGAGATAAAGTTGGCAATCGATTGATTTTACTGCATTGATCTTGATTAAAAGAATCGGTATAGATTTCTAGCATTTCTATTCTCTCATTAGGGTGTGTTGAATATTTGGTATTTGCAATGAAAAATGAGAAAAATCGCACGTTTTTCATGCAAAAACTAATAAAAGCGTTAAAATTTTCATCATTTTTACAAATAATGTTATCAATGTTCAACACACCTTAGAAACTGTGGTGATATTGGATTGCAAATTGGTTCGCAAACCACGGGTTCTGGACGGTTGGCGTTATCTTGATAACCTCTTGTAAAAAAGCGAACACGATTTAGGCACACCTTTTCAAATTTTGGTCTTTTTAAATCAAATAAAGCAATCCTCTCATTTAGCTCTGGATGTTGATGGTGAAATTCATCAATAATCTTTGATAACTCATTCCAAAATTCAAATTCAGATATATTATAATATTAAAGCTACTTTGTGGCGGACAGCGTGGAGCATAGCACCGATAAACCTGTGTTTAATCAGATTGTGGGATTAAAAGATGGGTTTAAATAACTTTTAGCAATTTTAAAATTAAACGAAAGCCAAACGTGGTGTTTGGCTTTTTAATTCCATTGCCCAGCTTTTAACTCGTTCATTTTACATTCTCATCACTCGCCTCATAAATGGCAAAAAGCTCATCATCGCTTAGCACCGTCTCAGCAATGGGAAAAAGCTCTCGCTCTTCAAAGCGGATATGGTCATACAGAGCATTTGCAAGCTCCTTGACATCGTCGACGCTTGGGTCGGTATTGACAAGTAGGCTCTCAATGTATTCATGCTCATCAAGCATTTGCTTTGCCAATTTAACCGCTTTGTCATCGGATAATTTTGTCAAAATAACATCGGCAAGGCGTGTTCGCTCAATCTCAAAATGCGTGGGAATGGTAGTGGTCAGATACTCCACTTAGGTTAATCGGCTGGATCAGGTTTGACGATTGGTGTTGGAAGACATATTGCAACAGTGTTTGATTAAGATGAGATGGAATTTCTACACGCGTTTTTTAACAGGAACTGACTGATTGTTTTTTAAGTGTGTAGTTATTTTCACTAATAGAGTTATATTTTATAATGGATATTTCTGATTTGCATAAATCAACAAGGATTGAATCAGATTTTATAGATAGATGAATCGTTTATTTTTCTACACTGGGACGGTGAAATAAAATTTCATATGTCATATGATCGGGAATGCTGCGTCAGTAACATATGTAGTATGTGTAGTAAACGAAGATAAAAAAACCATCTATACAAGGGGAGAAGTATAGATGGCAAAACACATTACGGGGAAAACGTCTTACTCATAAGCCTGCTTGAACAGGCGTTACTCAGACAAATGGATTATATCGTAAATTGATTTTTTGCGTTAAATTGGGTTAAACCATATATTTAATGAGTATGTGGATGAATATAAATGGAATTCTTGGATGTTATTTCAGAATTTTGGACATTCGATAAATTTCCATTCCCCGGGTTTGAGGTTTTCTGTTTCCAGATGTGCGAATCGCCGGCGATGAAGGTGTTGCACGCGGTTGCCGGCGGCGGCGATCATGCGTTTGACTTGGTGGTATTTTCCTTCGGTAATGGTCAGCAGCAGGGTGGTCGGGTTTTTCAAAACGGCATCGGCGGCACAAACGGTTTCGTTTTCGTCGTGGAGCAGCACGCCGTTTTTCAAGGTTTCGCAGAGCGTTTCTCCTGTGGGGTGTTTGAGCGTTACTTCGTACAGCTTGGGAATTTTTCTGCTCGGCGAAGTCAGGCTGTGGTTCAGTTTGCCGTCGTTGGTAATCAGCAATACGCCGGTCGTATCTGCATCCAGCCTGCCGACCGCCTGCATATCGATGTTCCGCATATTGTCGGGGAACAGGCTGAATACGCTGCGGTAGTGCTTGGGTTTGTGCGAAGTTTCGTAATCTTCAGGCTTGTTGAGCATGATGTAGAAATAGGGTTCGGGAACGACGGTTACTGCTTCCCCGTCAATATCCAACGTTTCGACGGATGAGGAATCGATGTCTGCATCGGTGTCGTCCATGCAGGTTCCGTTGATGAAAACATAACCGCCGGCAATCAGCCATTGGCACTGCTTGCGGCTTCCTATGCCTTGATATTGCAGGTATTTGATAAGTTTCATGATGGTATGGGAAATGTGGGATGAAAAAGACAGGACTGAGAAAGTCCTGTCATGTGCCGTATCCGAATCAGCTTCCAATCAGTTTGACCCTCTGTCCCGGATTGATGGTGTTCAGGTTGGGATTGAGCCGGCGGATGTCGTCGATATGGATATTGAAGCGCGCGGCGATACTTTTGAAGGTGTCGCCTTTGCGCGCGGTGTAGGATACTTTTTCAATACGGGTTTGGGCAGGGGCTGCCTGCGCCAGGCGGAGTACCTGTCCTTTTTGGATGGTGTTGCCTTTGATGTTGTTGGCGACAATCAGGTCGGCTACACTGACGTTGTAGCGTTTGGCAATGTTGAACAGGGTGTCGCCTTCTACAACGCGGTGGATGCTGGCATGGAGCGGGGAGATTTCGGCTTCGCCGTCGGCAGCTTTGGCTACGCGCGTTTCCAAACGTACCCGGCGTTTGCCGTCGGCGGCAACGGTATGTTGCGGAGATGAGGAAATGTTGTGTTCGGCAACTGTGTCAGGCGTGCCGATGACGGCAGAGATGGTTTCTTCAGCCTGTCGGCGCAGGTTGTTTCGGGCAACAAGCTGCATGAGTTCGTCTGCCGCCTGCATGTCGTTTTGGGGGACGATCTGCGCGAGTGTTGCGGTTTGGGTTTCAGACGGCATGGCGGTCTGTTTTTCGGTTTGAGGTTGCGCTGCGGCTGTCGCAAGGGCAGGTTCGGCAATACGGACAAGGGGATCGGGTTCCGTACGGACGGTTTTCTGCGGCAAAGGTGCGACGGTAATGTCCGCTGTCTGTGCGGCGGCGGGTCGGATTCGGGCAATGCCGACGTTCACCGTGCCTGCCGGCATATTGGAACGGTAGGTGTTGGGCGTATTGTCGATGTCGATGGAAACGACGGATTCCGATGCCGTCTGAAGGGTTTTGCCGTTCTTGGCGACAAGGATGCTGCGTCCTGCGTTGACAAGGTTGCCGTTCAGGTTGTTGAGGCGTTTGATGTCGGCAATGCTCATGCCGGTTGCCGTCGAGATGTCGGACAAGCTGGTTTTGGCGGCAGGCGTATAGACTTCCCATGAAAACAGGCTGTCGGGTGCGGCGTTGAGGTAGTTGCTTTGGAAGGTTTGTACGGACGCGACAGGAAGCAGCAGTTTGCGTTTGCTTTTGGGGATGAACGCGGGGACGTTGAATGCGGGGTTTAGGGCGAGCAGCTCGCTTTGCGTGATGCCGGCAAGCCGGGCGATGGCTTCGTTGTCGAGCGGACGGTCCGGTTCGACTGCCTGAAAATACGGTTTGTTGTCTATGTCGCTGATATTCATGCCGAAAGATTGGGGGGCGGCAATGATGTTGCGCACGGCGAGCAGCTTGGGGACATAGTTGCGCGTTTCGTTGGGCATACGCAGGTTTTCGTAGGTCGGTTCGAGCCCTTGGGCGCGGGCGCGGTTGATGGCGCGTCCGACGTTGCCTTCACCCCAGTTGTAGGCGGCAAAGGCAAGCGGCCAGTCGCCGAACAGTCCATAGAGGTATTGCAGATAGTTGAGTGCGGCATCGGTGGCGGCGTAAACGTCGTGCCTGCCGTCGTAAACCGGTGTTTTTTCCAGGCCGTAATGCCTGCCGGTAGCGGGCATAAACTGCCATAATCCTGATGCGCCGACGTGTGATTTGGCTTTGGTGACGAACGCGCTTTCGATGAAGGGAAGCAGGGCGGCTTCGGCGGGCATATTGCGTTTTTTGACTTCGTTGGCGATATGGTACATATAGGGTCTACTCCGGTTGATGACCCTGTTGAAATAGCTGTGGCTTGCGATGAATTTGCTTTCGTGGCGGCGTACCAGTTCGGGATTGACTTCGCCCATCCGGAAGCCTTGGCGCAGCTCGCTCCACAGGCTGCCGGATTGGAAATATTGTTTTGTCGGTGGCAGGTCGAGTATTGAAGAGTTTAAGCGCATAATCGCCAAACCGATTTGGTGTGATGAGGTGTTTTGGGCGTATAGGAAACCCGGACAAACGGACAGACCTGACGCGGTCAGGGCGATGGTTTTGAGTTTGGACATGATTTATATCGGCGGAATAAACATATTTTATCGTCCGATGGTACTGTTTGACTGAAAAAGCGTCAAGTTTTACAGGAACTTTATGCGGATTCGGAAATGGGCGGCCGATGTGTTTTTTGACAGAAATCCTGTTTGGAATAGAATATCGGCAGGCAATCTGTTTGAAACGGACGCAATATGGATGCATGGTTTGAAGATACGGCGATGGGGCGGTATGTTGCAAAATTGGAACAGGATTTCTTCGGGCGGTATCTAGATTCATACCGTTTTTCGGGAATGTGTGCGGTTCAGGTGGGCGGTCCGTGGCTGAGCCTGTCTGAAGATGTTGTCTGTGTGCCGCGAGATATGTCGATGTCGGCGGAGAATATGGCTTTGGCGGATGTTTCTGCGGATATGCTGCTTTTTCCGCATACGCTTGAAGGCGGTATCCCTTCGCAAATCCTGTCCGAGGTGCACCGGATATTGAAACCGTGCGGACGCTTGATGCTGACGGGTTTCAATCCGTATTCGCTCTGGGGATTCAGCCGTTGGTTTGACGGCGAACGCCTGCCGGAAAAACGGTTTTGTCTGCCGCTGCCCGAGTTGAAAAGGCAGCTTGCGGATGTCGGTTTCGATATTGAATTTGGGAAATTTATGGTGTATCTGCCGCCCGTTTCGTCGATCGGGCAAATACGCTTTTGGCGGTTTATGGAAAAGGCGGGCGACCGTTGGTGGCCGCAATGTGCCGCAGTGTACGGTTTGGTTTTGGTCAAAAGGGCGGCGGGCGTAACGCCCCTGCCCGAGTGGGACGGGTATTTGGGCGGCAAAGCCCTTGCGGCGGGTGCGGCAAGGGTTGCGGATTAGGGACAGCCGTCTTTCAGACGGCATCTGTCAGAAGAAATGTCGGGAGGGGTTATGCCTGAATTGCCGGAAGTGGAAACGACGTTGCGCGGCATCGCGCCGCATATTGAAGGGAAAACGGTGGAAGCCGTGGTATTGCGCCAATTGAAGCTGCGCTGGCAGATCAATCCCGATTTGGGGGAGATTTTGTCCGGCCGGCAGGTTTTGTCCTGCGGCAGGCGGGCGAAGTATCTGATTGTCCGTTTCCAAACGGGGATTTTGCTGATTCACTTGGGGATGTCGGGCAGCTTGCGGATTTTTACGCCGTCGGACGGACGTATCGGCAGGCCGGACAGACACGATCACGTCGATATTGTGTTTTCAGACGGCACGGTCATGCGTTACCGCGATCCGAGAAAGTTCGGCGCGATACTTTGGTATGAGGGAATTGAAGAGCATCATCCGCTGCTGGAAAAACTGGGGCCGGAACCTCTGTCGGAAGCATTTTGTGCGGATTATCTGTACGAAAGGCTGAAGGCGCAGAAACGGGCGGTCAAACTTGCCCTGATGGACAATGCGGTCGTGGTCGGTGTGGGCAATATTTATGCCAATGAGAGCCTGTTCAGAGCGGGCATTTCGCCCCACCGTCCTGCCAACCGTCTGAAAAAGAAAGAGTGCGCGCTTTTGGTTGAAACCGTCAAAGCGGTGTTGCAGCGCGCCATTGAAACGGGCGGCAGTACCTTGAGGGATTTTGTGGACAGCGACGGCAAAAGCGGCTACTTCCAACAGGAATATACGGTGTACGGGCGGCACAATCAGCCGTGCCCCCGGTGCGGCGGTTTGGTTGTGAAAGAAACTTTGGGGCAGCGCGGCACGTTTTATTGCCCGAACTGTCAGAAATAGGGCTGAAAACGGTTTCAGACGGCATTTTATCGGTATGCCGTCCGAACGTTTCAACAACAAACACCGATTATCGGGAAAGAATTGCTCATGTCTTCAAATAAAGCTTCATTTTTTACACGTCTGCGCCGCTTGTGCCGTTTGGCGGTCTGGCTGTTCAAAACCGGGAAAAACCTGCGCGGTATTGACGGCGGTTGCCCCGAGTCGCGCAATCGGGCGGTAATCGAGTTGGGCAGGGGGGTTTTGGCGGCTTTGGATATCGGATTGGAGGTGGGCAGACCCGCACCCGAACATCCGAACGGTGTCTTGGTTGCCGCCAACCACGTGTCCTGGCTGGATATTTTCGCGATGAGCGCGGTTTATCCGAGCAGCTTTATCGCCAAGCAGGAAATCAAAAGCTGGCCGGTATTGGGCAAGATGGGGCAGAACGCGGGAACGGTGTTCATCAACCGCAATTCGCGGCGCGACATCGAACCGATTAACCGCGCCGTCTGCGAAACCTTGCAACGCGGTCAAAACGTCAGTTTTTTCCCCGAAGCGCGGACTTCCTCCGGATTGGGGCTTTTGCCGTTCAAAGCCGCGCTGTTCCAATCCGCCATCGATGCGGGGGCAAAGGTTTTGGCGGTCGCGCTGCGTTATTATGACGAAACGGGAAAAAGGACGGCTCGTCCCTCATATGCCGATGTCGGTTTGCCGACCTGCCTGTGGCGCATCGTGTCTATGAAAAAATTGACGATAAAAGTCGATTTCGTTTGCGTGGCGGATGCGGCGGAAAGCGAAGACCGTTATGCTTTAAAAGATAAAATCGAAGAAAGCATCCGTGCCGTTGTCGCCGACGATGCGGATATCGCTGTCTGAAACCGGTTGTCGGAATGTGGCAGTATGATTCGCTTTTGTGGATGTATAGTGGATTAACAAAAACCAGTACAGCGTTGGCCTCGCCTTAGCTCAAAGAGAACGATTCTCTAAGGTGCTGAAGCACCAAGTGAGTCGGTTCCGTACCATCTGTACTGTCTGCGGCTTCGTCGCCTTGTCCTGATTTAAATTTAATCCACTATATTAAGGCTGCGGCAACGGGAGGACCTCAAACGAAATGGCGTAAGGATAGTTTGTTGTATTCATAAAATATGCCGTCTGAACCTGTGTTCAGACGGCATATTTTATATGGGATTAACGGCGGAACCTGCTGCCGTCGAAATCATCGAAAGCCTCATAAGCCGCCTGGCATTGGGTTTTCTGTTCCTTATAAGGCAGGGAGCGGAATGCTTTGCGCGCCTTTTTGTTTTCGCGCAATTCCTGCACGTTGCCTTGCGATCGGTACCACGCGGCACGGCGTTCCAAATATTTCCTGCATTCGGGGTGCAGCATCTGCTTGTTTGCCTTGCGGATATGTTTGGTATGGCGGTGGGCGGGTTCTGACGTACCGGCAGCGGCAGTTGTCGATACCAGTCCCAATATTGCAGACAACAGTATGGCAAGCATCTTTTTGACAGATATGACGATCCTTTCAGTTTGTCATTCCTTCCAGTATAGGATGGAAGGATGGAACGGGCAAATTGTCGGCAGTTTCAGACTCATTCAGCCGACAAAACTTGCCGTTTGATATGCGGATTCAAATAACACATTAATCTCAATAATAAATTTCAATCGGTAAGAAAATGGAATTTGTCGGCGGCGGCGCGGCAAAATCATACTTTGCAAAATTTAACAATTCGCAGGGGCAGAAAACCGGAAGCTTTCCTTTTTCGTCGGAAAATCCTTATTTCACCGCCTTGTAGCCGGAGCCGGTCAAAAGGCAAAAAATTTACCCGTTTTTTATCGGTAAAGAATTATCAGATAAAACAAATATTATAGGAAAAATACGACAGGCGGGTTTTATCGCGCATTGCCTGAAACTGAAAAATGCAACCGTTGTCAAGACTGGAGAAAATGCCAAAAATCCACTATATTGTCTGCCTTAATTTATTTGAAAAGACTGTGTCTTGAATATCAAGAGTGGAAGAGGAAGCGATGAATACACCGACTGATTTGAAAGTAACCAAACGAGACGGAAGATTAGAAGCCATTGATTTGGATAAGATTCACCGTGTCGTCACTTGGGCGGCGGACGGATTGGAAAATGTTTCCGTATCTCAGGTCGAGTTGAAATCGCACATCCAGTTCTACAACGGCATCCGCACCGACGACATCCACGAAACCATCATCAAAGCCGCTGCCGATTTAATTTCGGAAGATACCCCGGACTACCAATACCTTGCCGCGCGTTTGGCGATTTTCCATCTGCGTAAAATAGCCTACGGCGAGTACGAGCCGCCGCACCTTTACGACCACGTTAAAAAACTTACCGATGCCGCAAAATACGACAGGCATATCCTTGAGGATTACAGCCGCGAAGAATTTGACGAGCTGAACGCCTATATCGACCACGAACGCGATATGTCCTTTTCCTATGCCGCTGTCAAACAGCTCGAAGGCAAATATCTGGTACAGAACCGCGTTACCCGCCAGATTTATGAAACACCGCAGTTCTTATATGTTCTGGTGGCGATGTGTCTTTTCAGCAAATATCCCAAAGAAACACGCCTCGATTACGTCAAACGGTTTTACGATGCCGTTTCCACATTTAAAGTATCGCTGCCGACCCCGATTATGAGCGGCGTGCGTACGCCTACGCGCCAGTTCTCAAGCTGTGTGCTGATTGAATGCGACGATAGTTTGGATTCCATCAATGCCACTACCAGCGCGATTGTGAAATACGTTTCCCAGCGTGCGGGCATCGGCATCAATGCCGGACGTATCCGCGGTTTGGACAGCGAAATCCGGGGCGGCGAAGCGCGGCATACCGGCTGCATCCCGTTTTTCAAAATGTTTCAGGCGGCGGTCAAATCCTGTTCGCAAGGCGGCGTGCGCGGCGGCGCGGCAACCTTGTTCTACCCCTTGTGGCATATCGAAGCCGAAAGCCTGCTGGTGTTGAAAAACAACCGGGGCGTGGAAGACAACCGTATCCGCCAGCTTGATTACGGTGTGCAAATCAACCGCCTACTGTACACCCGCCTGATTAAGGGCGGCAACATTACGCTGTTTTCGCCCAACGAGGTTCCGGGATTGTACGAAGCGTTTTTTGCCGACCAAGACGAATTTGAGCGGCTCTATACGAAATACGAGCAAGACCCTGATATCCGCAAGCGCATCATTCCGGCTGCCGACCTGTTTTCCACGCTGATGCAGGAGCGTGCCGGAACCGGGCGCATCTACATTCAAAACGTCGATCACTGCAATACGCACAGCCCGTTCGATCCGCGCGTCGCGCCTGTTCATCAGTCCAACTTGTGTATGGAAATCGCCCTGCCGACCAAACCGCTGGACAATATCAACGATCCGAACGGCGAAATCGCCCTGTGTACCCTGTCCGCCTTCAACTTGGGCGCATTAAACAGCCTGGACGAATTGGAAGGGCTTGCCGATTTGACTGTGCGCGCACTCGATGCACTTTTAGATTATCAGGGATATCCGGTAGAAGCCGCGCGTACCTCTACTATGGGTCGCCGTTCGCTCGGCATCGGCGTCATCAACTATGCTTATTATCTGGCGAAAAACGGTGTCCGCTACAGCGACGGCTCCGCGCTCGGTCTGACCCACCGTACCTTTGAAGCCATACAGTATTACCTGCTCAAAGCATCGGCAAACCTTGCCAAAGAATACGGTGCGTGTACGCTCTTTAACCAAACCGTTTATTCGCAAGGCAAACTGCCCATCGACACCTACAAAAAAGATTTGGATGCCGTCTGCGGCGAGCCTTTGCATTACGATTGGGAAAGCCTGCGTGCCGAAATCGTCAAATACGGCCTGCGCAACTCTACTCTGACCGCGCTCATGCCGTCTGAAACCAGCTCTCAAATCGCCAACGCCACCAACGGCATCGAGCCGCCGCGCGGATTGGTAACGGTCAAAGCATCGAAAGACGGCATTCTGAAGCAAGTCGTGCCGGAGTTTGAAACCCTGAAAAATGCCTATGAAACCCTGTGGCAGCTTCCCGGCAACGAAGGCTACCTGAAACTTGTCGGCGTGATGCAAAAATTCGTCGATCAATCGATTTCCGCCAATACCGCCTACGACCCGGGCAAATTCGAAGGCGGCAAAGTTTCTATGAAACAAATGCTCAAAGACCTGCTGACCGCCTACAAATACGGCGTCAAAACCCTGTACTACCATAACACCCGCGACGGCGCGGACGATACGCAGACCGATATTCAGGATGACGGCTGCGCGGGCGGGGCTTGTAAGATTTGATGAAAGGGGGAGTTTTCAGATGGCCTTTAGATTAATAAATCATCTGAAATATAAAATATGAAAAATAAAATACAAAATCAATTAGATAATATAGTTACCTTAAATAATGAGAAATTTACTTTTATTGATTTATTTGCGGGAATAGGTGGTTTTCGCATTGCAATGGAGAATGTTGGTGGGCGATGTGTATTTTCTAGTGAATGGGATGATAAAGCCCGTCAAACCTACCAAGTAAATTTTAATGATATTCCTTATGGAGATATTACATTAAAGGAAACCAAAGCAGCTATTCCAAGTAAGTTTGATGTATTAACAGCAGGATTCCCGTGTCAGCCATTCTCTATAGCTGGTGTTTCAAAGAAAAAAAGCCTAGGACGAGAAACAGGCTTCTTAGATAAGGCGCAGGGAACTCTATTTTTTGATGTTGCTGAAATTATTGGAAAACATCGACCTAAAATTTTTCTTTTAGAGAATGTGAAAAACCTTGTTTCGCATGACAAAGGAAATACATTTAAAGTAATTAAAGGGACTTTAGAAGAGCTTGACTATCAGATATTTTATCAAGTTATGAATGCAAAATATTATGTTCCTCAAAATAGGGAGCGTATTTTTATTGTAGGTTTTGATAGACAATATTTTAATAAGGAAATAAATTTCAATTTTCCTTCCCCACCAGAATCACAACCAAAATTAAAGCAAATTTTGGAAGATGATGTAGATAATTCTTTTACTCTTTCTGATAACTTATGGCTTTACCTTCAAAATTACGCTAAAAAACATAAGGCAAAGGGTAATGGATTTGGTTTTGGATTAGTTGATTTAGATGGAATATCACGAACTCTATCTGCACGATATTACAAAGATGGTTCCGAAATACTCATCCCTCAGAAAGGAAAAAATCCTAGGAAGCTGACACCTAGGGAGTGCTCGCGTTTAATGGGATTTCCTAAAGATTTTGTTATTGATGCAGTATCCAAGACAGCTGCATACAAGCAGTTTGGCAATTCAATTGCTGTACCGTTGGTTCAAGCTATTGCTAAACAAATTATAAATGAGTTAAAAAATGAATGACTTGGCAGCTCAGACAATACAAGTAGTAAATAAATCCGATGACTTAGTAGCTTCAGCAATACAGACAGCAAATAAATCAATTGCAGTATACTGTCGTTATATTCGTCCCAATGATGTTGGTACTACTGGTAGTCACCAATCAGGATTTTATATTCAAAAACATTTTTCAGACGACCTCTTTGATGTAGTTTGCCAAAAGGGAACAAATAAAACTATTTCAATCAAAATTAATTGGCAAGATGGAAGCGTCACTAATAGCAATTTTAAATATTACGGCCAAGGCACGAGAAATGAGGCGAGAATTACGGGTTTTGGCAAGAATTTTGAATTTTTAAGTGATAAATATAGTGGTTCCTTATTGGTATTGTGCAGAGCTTGTTATAAAGATTTAT
Organism: Neisseria sp. HMSC070F02; assembly: GCF_001814225.1. Classification (NCBI taxonomy): domain Bacteria; kingdom Pseudomonadati; phylum Pseudomonadota; class Betaproteobacteria; order Neisseriales; family Neisseriaceae; genus Neisseria; species Neisseria sp. HMSC070F02. The sequence goes on from NZ_KV815429.1 coordinate 49,271, forward strand.
TATTCCATGCTTTTGTTTTATCTTCAGATGAAGATATTGAAATATTTATCGCAGAAACTAACATTTTACCAGGAAGTTTATATTTACCTAAAAAACAAGAAGTAGAGGATAACCTAACAAAATTATTTTCACTATTTCCTAACTTCCCCAAAACTGAAGAAATGGCAGTTTTGGCAAGGGAAAATATTGCATTAAATAAAACTAACGTTAGTAATGTGTTAAAACAATGGGTTTCAAAGGAATATGAATTATTTTCCATTTTTGAAAAACGTGAATTTGAAATTATTAAATCAAAAATTACTGATTTGGATAGCTTCATTAATTTTGCACATTCTTTTACAAATCGCAGAAAAGCAAGAGCAGGAAAATCTTTAGAGTTACATTTATCAAGAATATTTGACGAATTTTCCTTAAAATTTGAGACGCAAGCGAAGACAGAAGGGAAAAAGAAACCAGATTTTTTATTTCCTGGAAGTGAAGAGTACCATGCGATGGATGAATCAGGGAATTTCATATTTCAAACTGAAAAGCTGACAATGCTAGGTTCAAAGACTACTTGTAAGGATCGCTGGCGCCAAGTTTTAAATGAAGCAGATCGAATTCCTCATAAGCATTTATTTACTCTACAAGAAGGTATATCTGATACTCAAATTCAGGAAATGAGTGATGAGAATTTAACCTTAGTTGTCCCTAAAGAATCCGTAAAAACATTTGGAACTTTTGGGAAAACCCATGTTTTAACTTTAGAAAATTTTATTAAATATATAAAGTCTCAGCAGGTTAGTTAAAACTTACAGATCATTTTTAATTAATATAGAGAATAGATTATGTCCTGCGAACACTTAACTATGTCATACAGCACCTTTCCCAAAACCAAAAACGACGCGCTGAATGAGCCGATGTTTTTCGGTCAGCCGGTTAATGTCGCCCGTTATGACCAGCAGAAATACGAGGTATTTGAAAAACTGATTGAAAAACAATTGTCGTTTTTTTGGCGGCCGGAAGAAATCGACGTGTCGCGCGACCGTATCGACTACGCCAACCTGCCAGAACACGAAAAACATATTTTCATCAGCAATCTGAAATACCAAACACTGCTCGATTCCATCCAAGGGCGCAGTCCGAATGTTGCTTTGCTGCCTTTGGTTTCGATTCCCGAGTTGGAAACGTGGATTGAAACGTGGAGCTTCAGCGAAACCATCCACTCGCGCAGCTATACCCACATCATCCGCAATATTGTGAATGATCCGTCGGTCGTGTTTGATGATATTGTCGAAAACGAATACATTACCGCCCGCGCCGAAGACATTGCCTGCTATTACGATGACTTAATCGAATACACCCAGTATTACAACCTGTTGGGCGAAGGGGTGCACAATGTCGGCGGCAAACCCGTTACCGTGTCTTTGCGCGGGTTGAAGAAAAAACTCTATCTCTGCCTGATGTGCGTCAATGTGTTGGAAGCCATCCGTTTCTACGTTTCATTCGCCTGCTCGTTTGCTTTTGCCGAGCGCGAGTTGATGGAAGGCAACGCCAAAATCATCAAACTGATTGCCCGCGACGAAGCCCTGCACCTGACCGGCACGCAGCATATGCTTAATCTGATGCGTTCGGGTGTCGATGATTCTGAAATGGCAGAAATTGCCGCCGAGTTGCAGGACGAATGTTTCCAACTCTTCAAAAAAGCGGCGGAACAGGAAAAAGAGTGGGCGGCATATTTGTTTAAGGACGGTTCGATGATCGGTTTGAACAAAGAAATCTTATCCCAATACGTCGAATATATTACCAATCTGCGTATGCAGGCGGTGGGGTTGCCGGCCGGATTTGAAGGCGCAAATCAAAACCCGATTCCGTGGATTAATGCGTGGCTGTCGTCCGATAACGTACAGGTCGCGCCGCAGGAAGTGGAAATATCCTCTTATTTGATCGGTCAGATCGATTCTGAAGTGAATACGGATGATTTGGGCGATTTTGAGTTGTAAACGTTTTTTGAAAAAATGCCGTCTGAAGCCGGATGTTTCAGACGGCATTTGTATGTTGTATGATGGGAAAAACAGCGGGTAGGATCGGTTATTGTTCCTTTTATAGTGGATTAACAAAAATCAGGACAAGGCGACCGAAGCCGCAGACAGTACAGATAGTACGGCAAGGCGAGGCAACGCCGTACTGGTTTAAATTTAATCCACTATATTTTTGATTGGTCGGAAATGGCGCGCATTGGTACGAATAAGGGTTTTTTTGAGCTCTTGGAGGGCGAGACCCTGTTGGAAGGCTTGGAACGGACGGGGCATATGGTGGAATATCAGTGCCGAAGCGGATATTGCGGATCGTGCCGAGTGAAGATTTTGGAGGGAAGCGTTACTTATCGGGAGCCGCCTTTGGCTTTTTTGGGGCGGGACGAGATACTGCCGTGCTGCTGTTGCGTCGAGGGGGATGTCAGGCTGGATTGCGGTTTGTCGGGGGAGGATGAGGGGCTGTCTGACAGTTTGTTGAAATAAAAGCCGTCCGAACATTGGTTCGGACGGCTTTTTGACGGTATTACCGGTTATGCCTGATGAGTCGGTAAAAGGTTTCACCGTCTTGGATATAACCCAGTTCTACCCGGGCGATTTCCGAAATGGCTTCTTGACCGTTTTCCAAATCATAGACTTCGGCGGCAAGGGAATGATTGCGTAGGGCGAGTGTCTGGTTTTTTTCTTCTTGAACGGCAATCTGTTCTCTCAGACTGCTGTTGCGTCCGATGCTGCCTTTGCCGAACCAGAGGCTGTATTGGCAACAGACAAGTGCGAAGGATAAAACGACAGTTACCCACTTCATACCTTAACCTTTTTTATTTGCCCAGTTGGTAGAATGCGGCTTTGCCGGGGTAGTCGGCGGCTTCCGCCAATTCTTCCTCGATACGCAGCAGTTGGTTGTATTTCGCCATGCGGTCGGAACGGCTCAAAGAACCGGTTTTGATCTGCATACAGTTGGTGGCGACTGCCAAGTCGGCAATGGTGCTGTCTTCGGTTTCGCCGGAGCGGTGGCTCATCACGCTGGCGTAGCGGTTGCGTTTTGCCAGATCGACGGCTTTCAGGGTTTCACTCAAAGTACCGATTTGGTTGACTTTGACCAATAGTGCGTTTGCCACGCCTTTTTCAATGCCTTCGGCAAGGATTTTCGGGTTGGTAACGAAGAGGTCGTCGCCAACGAGTTGGACTTTGCCGCCCAGTTTTTCGGTCAGCAGTTTCCAGCCTTCCCAGTCGTTTTCATCCATCCCGTCTTCGATGGAGATGATGGGGAACTCGTTGACCAGACTTTCCAGATATTCGGCAAATTCCGCGTTGGTGTAGGAGCGGCCTTCGGCTTCCAAGTGGTATTTGCCGTCTTTGTAGAACTCGCTGGACGCGCAGTCCAATGCGAATAATACGTCTTCGCCCGCTTTGTAGCCGGCGACTTCGGTGGCTTCAACCATCAGTTGCAGGGCTTCTTTGTGGCTGTTCAGGTTGGGGGCGAAACCGCCTTCGTCGCCGACTGTGGTCGGGAAGCCTTTGCTGTCGCACAGTTTTTTCAAGGCGTGGAAAATTTCCGCACCGCAGCGCAACGCTTCGCGGAAAGATTTTGCGCCGACGGGCATAATCATAAACTCTTGGATGTTCAGGCTGTTGTTGGCGTGTTCGCCGCCGTTGATGACGTTCATCATCGGTACGGGCAGGGACATCGGACCTGCGCCGCCCAAGTAGCGGTAAAGCGGCAGCCCTGTATCTTCAGCGGCTGCGCGTGCTACGGCCATAGAAACGGCCAAAGTCGCGTTGGCACCCAAGTTACCTTTGTTTTCAGTACCGTCCAATTCGATCATGATTTGGTCGATATAAGATTGTTCGCTGGCATCGATACCGATGAGGGCTTGCGCGATTTGGTTGTTGACGTGGTCAACGGCTTTCAATACGCCTTTGCCCAAGTAACGGGATTTGTCGCCGTCGCGAAGTTCTAAAGCCTCTTTTTGACCGGTGGACGCGCCGCTCGGTACGGCTGCGCGTCCCATTACGCCGGATTCGAGCAATACATCACACTCGACTGTGGGGTTGCCGCGTGAGTCCAAAATTTCGCGGGCGAAAATATCAACGATTGCGCTCATGAATGTTCTCCAAGTGAAGTGAAGGGAGGTAAAAATGGGAGGGCTTCAGACGGCCTCTTTGCCGGAAAGCCGCCAACTTAAAACTGCTGAAAGTAGGGCGGTTGCCATAAAAACAATACTGGAAATGCCGTGCCACATTCCGAAGGATCCGCCTACAAACGACAACAGCCAATTCTCATGCCCGTATTTCAGCGCCTCGATAACGGGGGTAACCAAAAATTGGTTGGCGGCAAGGGCGGACAATAAAAAAAGCAGTAGGGCGGTTTGCCGCCGGGTTAGGGCGGCAAAGGCGGCAGCCAGTACCGCGCCCCAAACGGCAAGCCCGCTCCAAGAGAGGATGTCGAACAATATGCCGGCAATTTCGCCCGCCTGCATTTTGGGCAGCATTTTGAACAGCACCGGTGCGGCGATATAACCCGCCATAATCTGCATACCGAGCCACAAGGTTGCGGCATACCGGCTGATTTTTCGGAAAGTCTGCATCATAAGGCGAAACCGTGTTATTCGATTGTTAAAATCGGTTGTGATTTGATTAAATCGTCCAATGCTTTGATGCGGATTAAAAAATCTTCTAAAAGGTGCAGCGGCAGCGCGCTGGGGCCGTCGCATTTTGCCAGTTTCGGATCGGGGTGCGATTCGAGGAACAGGCCGGCAAGGCGGGTTGCCATGCCTGCAAGTGCCAAATCCAAAGCCTGTGCGCGACGACCGCTGGATGCGGCAGAACCGGCATCGCGGGTTTGCAGGGAGTGGGTAACGTCGAAAATAACCGGCAGGTTGCCGCAAGTCTGTTTCATCACGCCGAAACCGAGCATATCGACAACGAGGTTGTCGTAGCCGAAGCTGCTGCCGCGTTCGCATAAAATCAGTTTCCCGTTGCCGGCTTCGCGGAATTTTTCCACAATGTTTTTCATTTGAGAGGGGCTGAGGAATTGTGGTTTTTTGATGTTGATGACATTGCCCGTTTCCGCCATTGCGGCCACCAAATCGGTCTGCCGCGCAAGAAAGGCGGGAAGCTGGATGACATCGCACACTTCGGCAACGGGTTGGCACTGATAGGGTTCGTGTACGTCGGTAATGACGGGGATGCCGAACTCTGCTTTGACTTTTTCAAAAATCTTTAAGCCTTCTTCCAAGCCTACGCCGCGATAGGAATGGATGGACGAGCGGTTTGCCTTGTCGAAAGAGGCTTTAAAGATATAGGGAATACTGAGTTTTCGGGTAACTTCGACGTAATGCGCGCAGGTCTGGAGGGTGGAATCCAAATCTTCTAAAACGTTGATGCCGCCGAATAGGACGAAGGGCGAGTTGTTGCCGATGGTGATGTCGTTGATTTTAATATCCATAATCAATGTCCGTTTTCAGGGTTACAGTACGGTGTGCGGCGGCTCGTAGGAGATGATATCGCGGATTTTGTTGTTTCCGTCTACCAAGACGACTTTGGGCTCGTGTGCGGCGATTTCGGGTTCGGAGAGTTGGACGTAAGACATGATGATGACGATATCGCCTTTCTGCACCAGCCTTGCCGCAGCACCGTTCAGACAAATCACGCCGCTGCCGCGTTTGCCTGAAATGGTATAGGTTTCAAAACGTTCGCCGTTGTTGTTGTTGACGATGGCGACTTTTTCGTTGGGATAGATGCCTGCCGCGTCCAACAGGTCTTGATCGACGGTAATGCTGCCGACGTAGTTCAAATCGGCTTCGGTTACGGTGGCGCGGTGGATTTTTCCGCCAAGCATAGTACGGAACATGTATTTCCTTTTGGTTTGTGTGCGGTCTGACGGGCGCGATGCCGTCTGAAAATCTGAATGCCGTATTATAGTGGAGTTTCCTTCAAATTCATAATGGCGGCTTTCGGACAAGGAAAACGGTGTTTCAGACAGCATTGCGGTGTCGGCTTTATTTGGGCAGGCATCTGTTTTGCAAGGTTTTTAAAACGTTTTTTACGGTGTTGATTCTGACCTCGATATTTTCCATCTCTGCGGTAAACCGCAGCTTATCGGCGCCGGCAAGGCGGTATTTTTTGTCGTTCTGAATCAGCAGGATGATTTCGGTTGGATCAATATTGTTGTTTTTGCCAAAGGTTACCGTTACCGCTTCGCCGGCCGCATCAATGGCATTGATACCCAATTCTTTTGCCATAAGCCGTAAGTGGTGGCTTTCGATGAGGGTTTTGACGGGTTGTTCGGGCAGTCCGAAGCGGTCGACGAGTTCTTCGTGTATGGCGTTGATTTGTTGCACGGTTTCGCAGACGGCGAGGCGTTTGTAGAGGACGAGCCGTTCGTGGATGTCGGGGCAGTAGCTTTCGGGCAGTAGGGCGGGGCTGTGCAGTTTGATTTCGGTGGTGATGCCCAGCGGCGCGTCGAGGTCGGGTTGGCGGCCTTTTTTGAGATCGCGCACGGCTTGTTTGAGCATTTCGGTGTAGAGCGTGAAGCCGACCTGTATCATTTCGCCGGATTGTCCTTCGCCGAGGATTTCGCCTGCGCCGCGGATTTCCAAATCCTGCATGGCGAGGGTGAAACCTGCGCCGAGTTCGTCTGCTGCCGCGATGGCGTCGAGGCGTTTTTCTGCGTCTTTGGTGATGTATTCGGGCGTGAGCAGGTAGGCGTAGGCTTGGTGGTGGCTGCGGCCGACGCGCCCGCGAAGCTGGTGCAGTTGCGCCAATCCGAATTTGTCGGCGCGGTTGATGATGATGGTGTTGGCGTTGGGGATGTCGATGCCGGTTTCGATGATGGTAGAGCAGAGCAACACGTTGAATCTTTGCTGCAAAAAGTCGCGCATCACTTGTTCCAGCTCGCGCTCGCGCAGTTGTCCGTGCGCCACGCCGATGCGGGCTTCGGGCAACAGGGTTTCCAGCCGCTCGCGCATATTCTCAATCGTATCTACTTCATTGTGCAGGAAAAATACCTGCCCGCCGCGTTTGAGTTCGCGCAACACGGCTTCGCGCACGCTGCCTTCGCTGAACGGTTTGACAAAGGTTTTGACGGCGAGGCGGCGGCTGGGCGCGGTGGTAATCAGCGAGAAGTCGCGCAGACCTTCGAGTGCCATGCTGAGGGTGCGCGGAATCGGTGTGGCGGTCATGGTGAGGATATCAACATTGGCGCGCAGGCGTTTGAGCTGCTCTTTCTGACGCACGCCGAAGCGGTGTTCTTCGTCGATAATCACTAAACCTAAGTTTTTGAATTTGATGTCGTCCTGCACCAGTTTGTGCGTACCGATAACAATATCGACCGTGCCGTCTGCCATGCCTTCCAGCGCGGCTTTGGTGGCTTTGCTGTTGTTGAAACGCGAAAGGCTGGCGACTTTCACGGGGAAATCGGCGAAACGGTCGGCGAAGTTTTGCGCGTGCTGCTCGACCAAAAGCGTGGTCGGGGCGAGTACGGCAACTTGTTTGCCACCCATTACCGCCACAAACGCGGCGCGCAGGGCGACTTCGGTTTTGCCGAAACCGACATCGCCGCACACGAGGCGGTCCATCGGCTTCGCCTGCGTCAAATCTTTAATCACGGCGGCGATGGCGGCTGCCTGGTCTTCGGTTTCTTCGTAGCCGAAGCCGTCGGCAAACGCCTGATAATCCAACTCGTTGATTTCAAACTTGTGTCCCGATTGGGCGGCGCGTTGGGCATAGAGATTGAGCAACTCGGCGGCGGTATCGCGCGCTTTTTCGGCAGCCTTGCGTTTTGCCTTGTTCCACGCGCCGCTGCCGAGCTTGTGCAGGGCAATGTTTTCATGCGCCTGACCGGAGTAGCGGCTGATTAAATGCAGTTGCGAAACAGGCACATAAAGCTGCGCTTCGCCTGCATATTCGAGCAACATCATTTCGTTGGTTTCGCCGCCCAAATCTATCGTTACCAAGCCCATATACCGCCCGATGCCGTGTTCTTCGTGAACGACGGGGTCGCGGATGTTGATTTCGGCAAGGTCGCGCAACAGACCGTCTGAAACGGCGGCGTGTTTCTTGCGGCGGTTGTGGACGCGCGAACGGGCGACGTATTGGTAGAGATCGGATTCGGTGATGACGGCGATGGCACTTTGAGCGGCAACTGCTTTGCCCTCTCCCCAACC
>NZ_KV815430.1:0-7660 GCF_001814225.1 Neisseria sp. HMSC070F02
AATGACGGGATGTAGGTTCGTGGGAATGACGGTTCAGTTGCTACGCATTTACCCTGCGCAAAGCCTTATCCACTATCTTGCAACCTGTCTGACAATCTGCCCTCTCTTACAAAATGCCGAAACTTTTTCAGGCTGCGTTTTGGGGCTGCCTGTGCGGAATTTGTCGGTAGGCGCGGTAGTAGGGTTCGAGCTGCCGGGCGATGAGTTGGAGCTGTTGGAGGAGGATGTGGCTTTGTGTTCCGCTGCTGTGGGTGCGGAGGGTGTCGAGTTCGCCGCGCAGTGTATCCAGTGCTGTCTGAAAGTCGTCGGGTTCGGTTTCGGGCAGGTGTTGGAAGATGTGGGCGGTGTGTTCGGCGGCGAGGTGGAACTGTGCGGTAAAGTCGGGGCTGCATTCTTCGTGCATTTCGCTGCGGTATGCGCCGAGGGCGGAGATGTAGCCGGTCAGGGCGTAGCCGGTTTTGAGCAGGGTAAAGCCGGGTTGCAGGCTGTCGGCGAATTTTGTGGGTTCGCTGCTCATGTCGGAAAGGGTACTGCTGAGGGCGGCGGTGTGTTCGTGGGCGCGGCGGCGGGTGGCGCGGTATTCGACGTCGTCGCCGGTTTCGCCGCTTTTGAGGCGTTCGGTGATTTTTTCGAGATAGGCACCGTTGCTGCATACGGCAAGGGCGGCGGTGCGTTCGAGCGTGAGGTATTTCCAGTCTGGCCATAGGTAGCTGACCGCCGCCCAGGCAAGGGATGCGCCGATAATGGTGTCGATGATGCGTACGGGCATGGCGGCGTATACGTCCAAACCTGCGAGGGAGAGGCTGGTCAGGGCTTGAATGGTAATGAAGAAGGTGGAGAAACTGTATTTGTAGGTGCGGGTCATGAAGAACAGGGTGGTGCTGACGACGACGATCCAAAGCTTGGTTTCGACAGACGGGGTGAAGTAGGGGACGAGCGAGCCGACGATTACGCCGAGTACGGTACCGGCGATGCGCTGGCGGACGCGGCTTTTGGTGGCGGTGTAGTTGGGCTGGCAGACGAAAAGGGCGGTCAGCAGTATCCAGTAGCCGAGGTTGAGGTTGAGGGCTTCGACTATGGTGCAGGCGGTGGCAACGACGAGGGACAGGCGGACGGCATGGCGGAATACGCCTGATTCGAGGTTTAGCTGAGGACGGATTGCCTGCCAGGTGTTTTTGAGGCTGCCGGTCTCTATGGCGGCGATGCGGGTGTCGCCCATGCGGTCGTTTTCCGCCTGCAGGCCGTTGTGCTGGAGTTGGCGGAATTGTTGGTCGACGCTGCCGAGGTTGTCGAGCAGGCGGCCGAGGTGGCGGATGTCGGGATTGTCGTTGCCGTCTGAAAGGAGGCGCAGCGACTGGCGGCAGCCTTCGATGGCGCGGCCGAGGCGTTTGCTGTAAACGTAGTCTTTGCTTGCGCGCAGGGCTTGGGCGGTGTTGCGGCAGGCTTGTCCCTGCATTTCGAGCAGGCGGTGGATGCGGAAGATGATGTCGGTGTTTTTGAATTTTTCGGACATCTCTTGGTAGTCGACGTGGGCGGAGCTGATGCGTTCGTGTATGTCTTGGGCGGCGAAGTAGTAGCGCAGCATTTTGGCGGTGCGCGGGTGGCGGTGTTTGCCGCGAAGGCGGTAAAACAGGGCGGAACGGCATTGGTTGAAGGCGGTGATGACGCCGGTGTTGCTCATGGCGAGGTCGATGTGGCGGTTGCCTATCCAGGCTGCCTCATCGGGGTCGAAGAAGTCGGCTTTGGCTTCGAGGTAGCCACCGAGTGCGTCGTAGGCGTTGGCGACGCTTTCTTGGACGGGGCGGTGGGGCAGGATGATTTGGAACAGGATGATGGCGGTGCTGTACAGTACGGTGCCGCATAAAATCATGAAGGGGTTGGTCAGCCAGTAGGTTTCGGGGGTGTAGGTAAGTGTGGTGTAGGTGGCGACGGCGAGTGCGCCGAAGGCGAAGGTGCGGTATTTCAGCCCGACCGCGCCTAAAATGGTAAAGCCGAAGGTCATCAGGGTCATGGCGAGGATGAAGGGCAGCCCTGTGCCGAGGGTGCTTTGTGCCGTGAGCGAGGAGAGGGTGAACAGGGCGACGGTGGTGATGATGTTTTTCAGCCGTCCGGTCAGGCGGTTGTCCAAATCGACAAGGCCGCCGGCAATAATGCCGAGTACGAAGGGCATGGCGAGCTTGGGTTCGCCTAGCTGCCAGACGATGGAGGCGGCGGTAAAAACACTGGCGAAAACGGGAAGCGAGGTAATGAGCAGAGGCTTGAGGAGTGGGGTTTTCATGGTTTTACCGGTTTATTGTTATGAAGTGAATATAGTGGATTAACAAAAACCAGTACGGCGTTGCCTCGCCTTAGCTCAAAGAGAACGATTCTCTAAGGTGCTGAAGCACCAAGTGAGTCGGTTCCGTACCATCTGTACTGTCTGCGGCTTCGTCGTCTTGTCCTGATTTTTGTTAATCCACTATAAATTTAATCCACTATAAAGTGTAGCACATGAATGGGGCGGATAAAATCATGCCGTCTGAAAACGGGGATGCGGTTTTCAGACGGCATTGGGTTTTGCGGATCAGGAAATGAGGTTGAGACCGTTGACCCTGTCGTAAAGGAGTTCGGGCGTTTTGCCTTCTTTGTGCAGTTGGATGTGCAATCGCAGGTTGTTGGCGGAAACGGACTGGCGCAGGGCTTCTTCGTAACTGATGATGCCGTGACGGTACAGTTCGAAAAGGTTTTGATCCATCGTCTGCATTCCGTCGGTTTTGGCGGTTTCCATGATTTTACTGATGTTCATCAGGTCGCCCTTCAGGATGAAGTCTTGGATGGCGGGCGTGTTGATGAGCAAGTCGACAACCGCCGTCCTGCCCGTTTTGTCTTGTTTGAGGGCGAGGCGTTGGCAGATGATGCCGGTCAGGTTGAGGGCGATGTCGATCAGTATTTGGTTGTGCTGTTCTTTGGGGTAGAAGTTGAGTATGCGTTCGAGCGACTGCTGCGCGGTGTTGGCGTGGAGCGTAAAAATGCACAGGTGGCCGGTTTGGGCGAGCTGCATCGCGTATTCCATACTTTCCCTGCTGCGGACTTCGCCGATGCAGACCACGTCGGGGGACTGGCGCATAGCGTTTTGTACCGCCGTCTGCCAGTTTATGGTGTCGACGCCGATTTCGCGCTGGGTAAAGATGCAGCGGCGCGGTTTGTAGATAAACTCAATCGGGTCTTCGATGGTAACGATATGGCTGGGCAGGGTTTTGTTGCGGTGTTCGAGCATAGTCGCCATCGTGGTGGATTTGCCCGAACCGGTAGGCCCGACGATAATCAGCAGCCCGCGCGGTGCGACGGCGAGGTCTTTGAGTTTTTCGGGCAGACCCAATTCCTGCATTTGCGGGATGACGTGGTTGATGCGCCGCAAAACCAAACCTGCGCTGCCTTGGCTGTGGTAGGCGTTGGCGCGGTAGCGCGTGCCGCTGCGCGACTGGACGGAGTAGTTGATTTCGCCGTCGCGCCGGAATATTTCCGATTGTTCGGCGTTCATCGTCGATGCGGCGATGGCGGCGGTTTCCTCGCCCGTCAGCGCCTTTTGCGGCTGCGGGGTTAATGCGCTGTTGATTTTCAACGAGGGCGGGAATCCTTTGCTGATAAGGATGTCGGACGCGTTTTGTGCTTCTGCGGTTTCGCACAGGCGGTCGAGCAGCGGGTGGAAGTGTGCGCCGATTTCGGCCGGGGTTTCGGATCGGCTTTGTTTTTTTTGAGAATACACTTGAACCATTTCGTCCAAGATGTCGTGCAGGTTATCGGTATTCATCGTTAGCTTCTTTTCGGTTTAAGCCTTGCAGTTTGCGGCGGCAGGTTTCAACAGGAAGGCGGACGCTTCTTGTTCGGAAAGGTAGCCGGGCGGGATGCTGCGTCCCGCCCCGCGTGTTTGCGCCTTGTTTTCCCGCCGGTATGGCCGGAAGGCGGTTGTGTGTCAGAAACTCATACTTTCGCTGTTTTGCGCGCGTCTGCGTGCGACTTCCGGTGCGATCAGCCCTTGGCGCACCAGCGATTGCAGCGATTGGTCCATTGTCTGCATACCGCTCGCCTGCCCGGTTTGCAGGACGGAGTTAATCTGCGTGATTTTGTTTTCGCGGATGAGGTTGCGGACGGCGGGGTTGGCAATCAGGATTTCGTGCGAGGCGACACGGCCGTTGCCGTCGTGCGTTTTCAGCAGGTTTTGGGAGATGACGGCGGTCAGCGATTCGGACAGCATAGAGCGCACCATTTCTTTTTCTCCCGCCGGGAATACGTCCACAATACGGTCGACGGTTTTTGCTGCGCCGGTCGTGTGCAGCGTGCCGAAAACCAAGTGTCCGGTTTCGGCGGCGGTCAGAGCCAAGCCGATGGTTTCTGGGTCGCGCATCTCGCCGACAAGGATAACGTCGGGGTCTTCGCGCAATGCGGAACTCAGCGCGTTGGCGAAGCTGAGGGTGTGCTGGTGCAGCTCGCGCTGGTTAATCAGGGATTTTTTGCTTTGGTGGACGAATTCGATCGGGTCTTCGATGGTCAGGATGTGTGCCGGCTGGGTTTCGTTGATGTAGTTGATCATCGCGGCAAGCGTGGTCGATTTGCCCGAACCGGTAGGGCCGGTAACCAATACCATGCCGCGCGGCGATTCTGCGATTTTTTGGAAAATGCTCGGGGCTTTCAATTCTTCCAGCGATAAGACGGTGCTGGGAATGGTACGGAATACGGCGGCGGGACCGCGGCCGGTGTTGAAGGCGTTGACGCGGAATCGGGCGACGTTGGGCAGTTCGAACGAGAAGTCGACTTCCAAGTTTTGCTGGTAGATTTTCCGCTGGTGGTCGTTCATCACCGAAGTTACCATATTACCGACTTCTTCCGCGCTCATTTCGGGAAGGTTGATGCGCCGCATATCGCCGTGAACCCGAATCATAGGGGATATGCCCGAACTCAGGTGAAGGTCGGATGCTTTGTTTTTAGCGCCGAAGGCGAGTAAGTCGGTAATCTGCATAATGCGGCTCTGTTTAGTATAATGTTTCGATTGGTTGGAATGGTTCTAACAACCTTGATTGTACCGCCCTGACTGGAGGGGTTTCAACTGTTTAATCATTTTTAATTAGGGGATAATCTATGACGGTGTTGCAAGAACGTTATTGTGAGGTGTCCGACCGTATCGGAAAATTGGTTCTGCAGGCGGGAAGGAAGCCGCATTCCGTCAGCCTGATTGCCGTCGGTAAGACTTTCCCTTCAGACGGCATCCGCGAAGTTTACGCCGCCGGACAGCGTGATTTCGGCGAGAACTATATTCAGGAGTGGTACGGCAAAACGGAAGAGTTGGCGGATTTGACCGACATCGTGTGGCACGTCATCGGCGATGTGCAGTCCAACAAAACCAAGTTTGTCGCCGAACGCGCGCATTGGGTGCATACCGTATGCCGTCTGAAAACCGCTGTCCGGTTGAGCGAACAGCGTCCTTCCTCAATGCCGCCTTTGCAGGTGTGTATTGAGGTGAACATTGCGGGCGAGGCGGTGAAGCACGGTGTCGCGCCCGAAGAAGCAGTCGCGCTTGCTGTGGAAGTGGCGAAGCTGCCGAATATCGTCGTACGCGGACTGATGTGTGTTGCCAAAGCTAACAGCAGTGAAACGGAGTTGAAGGTGCAATTTCAAACGATGCGGAAACTGCTTGCCGACCTCAATGCGGCTGGCGTTAAGGCAGACGTGCTGTCTATGGGGATGTCGGACGATATGCCTGCCGCCATTGAGTGCGGTGCGACACACGTCCGTATCGGCAGCGCGATTTTCGGGAAAAGGGGCTGATGGAAATTCGGGCAATAAAATATACGGCAATGGCTGCGTTGCTTGCATTTACGGTTGCAGGCTGCCGGTTGGCAGGTTGGTATGAGTGTTCGTCCCTGTCCGGCTGGTGTAAGCCGAGAAAACCTGCCGCCATCGATTTTTGGGATATTGGCGGCGAGAGTCCGCCGTCTTTAGAGGACTACGAGATACCGCTTTCAGACGGCAATCGTTCCGTCAGGGCAAATGAATATGAATCCGCACAACAATCTTACTTTTACAGGAAAATAGGGAAGTTTGAAGCCTGCGGGCTGGATTGGCGTACGCGTGACGGCAAACCTTTGATTGAGACGTTCAAACAGGGAGGATTTGACTGCTTGGAAAAGCAGGGGTTGCGGCGCAACGGTCTGTCCGAGCGCGTCCGATGGTAAAAAATTGGGAATGAATTTAGTAAGGTAATTTTGAATAGGGTAGAAATAATGAATGTTTATTTTCTCGGCGGCGGCAATATGGCGGCTGCCGTTGCGGGCGGATTGGTCAAACAAGGCGGTTACCGCATCCATATTGCCAACCGGGGTGCGGAAAAGCGCGAACGTTTGCAAAAAGAGTTGGGGGTCGAAACTTCTGAAACCTTGCCGGAGCTTCATTCCGACGATGTTTTAATCCTTGCCGTCAAGCCGCAGGATATGGAAGCCGCGTGCAAAAATATCCGCACCAACGGCGCATTGGTGCTTTCTGTCGCAGCCGGATTGCCGGTCGATACGCTCAGCCGTTACATTGGGGGAACACGCCGCATTGTCCGGGTTATGCCGAATACACCCGGAAAAATCGGGCTGGGCGTATCCGGTATGTTTGCCGAAGCGGAAGTATCGGAAACAGACCGCAGGATTGCCGATCGAATCATGAAATCAGTCGGTTTGACCATTTGGTTGGAAGATGAAGCGCAAATGCACGGCATTACCGGCATCAGCGGCAGCGGACCGGCTTATGTGTTTTATCTGCTGGACGCATTGCAAAATGCCGCCATCCGACAAGGGTTTGATATGGCAGAAGCACGCGCGCTCAGTCTGGCAACGTTTAAAGGAGCGGTTACCCTTGCCGAGCAGACGGGTGAAGATTTCGAGAAGCTTCAAAAAAATGTAACGTCAAAAGGCGGGACAACCCACGAAGCCGTGGAAGCTTTCAGGCGGCATCGTGTCGCCGAAGCCATAAGCGAGGGCGTTTGTGCCTGTGTGCGCCGTTCGCAGGAAATGGAACGGCAATATCAATAATGTAAAGAAAATAAAAAAACCAATCCAAAACGTGTTATGATGCGCGTTTTCAAAAACGCCTTAGGCAATAAGCCTTATAAAAATCAAAGGAATAAAGCCACTTTGTGGTGCTTTGTTTTTTTCGGTGAACCGAGAGGATATACATTATGGCAAAGCTGACAGAACAAGATATTTTGAATTGGAACGGGCCGGAAGACGATTATATGAATGACGAGCATTTGGCTTTTTTCCGCGAATTGCTGGTAAAAATGCAAGACGAACTCATCGAAAATGCTTCCGCTACGACAGGGCATCTCCAAGAACACGAATCAGCCCCCGATCCTGCCGACCGTGCCACACAGGAAGAAGAGTACGCATTGGAACTCCGTACCCGCGATCGGGAACGAAAACTTCTCAGTAAAATACAGGCGACCATCCGCAATATTGATGAAGGGGATTATGGATTCTGTGCCGATACGGGAGAGCCTATCGGTCTGAAGCGGCTGCTGGCACGCCCGACAGCCACTTTATCTGTTGAGTCCCAAGAACGCCGAGAGAGGATGAAAAAACAGTTTGCCGACTGATGGCGGCAAACAAAATGCCGTCTGAGTCCCCGAGTTTCAGACAGCATA
>NZ_KV815431.1:0-3420 GCF_001814225.1 Neisseria sp. HMSC070F02
TGTCGGGAGGGAAAGGAATTTTGCAAAGGTCTCAGACGGCAATAAATCCAGCATTTGATTGGCAAGTTTTGGCGATGTGAAAACCTCATCATTAGACAGACTGGAGTTTCTTAATCAGTGTTTCAGTTAATGAAAGGTATTATCATGCAACTTGGTTCTAATAATGATGAAAAAAATAAGATTACACTACAGGAAAACGCGGCAGGGCAATATGTCCTGCCGCGTTTTCTGGAGCGTTTATGCCGTCTGAAAGCCAGTCAGACGAACATCTGCACAAACGCAATCACCAGCCGCACAATCGGTGCAATAAACGCACCCAAAACCCCGGTCAGCATCAGCAGTAGGATAATCCACGTCCCATAAGGTTCGATTTTGCGGAACGCTTGCGAATATTTCGCCGACAGGAAGGTGTCGATGAAAATGCCGCCGTCCCAAGGCAGGATGGGGATGATGTTGAGCGCGAACAGAATCGCATTGATCAGAATACCGTAGTTTGCCATTTGAGCCAACGGCATCTGATACGCCCCGCCGACATACGGAGTCAGCACCAAAACCACGCCCCACAGAACAGCCATCGCCAGATTCGACAGCGGGCCGGACGCGGCAACGCAACGCCAGGCAAGGCGCGGGTTGCGGAAGTTGCGCGAATCGATAGGAATCGGACGCGCCCAGCCGAACAGGAAGGGCGTGAACATCAAAGTAAGCAGCGGTACGATGATTGTGCCGACCAAATCGATATGGGGCAGGGGGTTCAGTGTCAGCCTGCCGTATTGTTCGGCAGTGTTGTCTCCCCAGTAGCGCGCCGTATAGCCGCGCGCCACCTCCCTGACGGTAATGGCGAGCAGCACGGGCAGGACGGCAAGCAGAAACACGCCCAAATCAAAATTTTGAAACATGGTTTTCCTTTGAACAGATGTGGTGTGCAGCCCGAAACGGCTGACAGACAGAAGCGGCAATATATCATCTAACCTGATTTTATTGGAATAAGAAATCAGACGGAATCATTTTTTCTGCCGGCCCGTTATCTGATGATTTGCTGTAATACAGCGTTTAAACACGGTTTGCCTGTGAACGGAACAGACATTCATATGACCAAAAATTGTAAAAATAGGTTGCAAATAGGAATTGTTGCTATTATTATGCCCGAATTATGGATAAAGAACGAATTTTAACCCCCGCAGTCGTGTTTTCCGTCGCACTGCTGCATTTGGCAATGGTGGCATTGCTCTGGCAGGCGCACAAGCTGCCCGTGATAGAGTCAGGAAATGTTATCGAATTTGTCGATTTGGGTGATTTTGGCGGAGGGGACGGTGCACCCGAAGGCGCAGGTGCGCCTGCTGCGCCTGAGCCGCAACCTGAGCCTGAGCCGCCCAAACCTGTCGAGCCGCCCAAGCCGGTTTTGAAGCCGGTGGTTACGAAAAAGGCGGATGCGGATATTCAGCAGCCTAAGGAAGAGCCGAAACCTGAAGAAAAGCCGAAACCCGAAGAAAAACCGAAACCAGAGCCTAAGCCGGAAGCGAAGCCTGTCCCGAAACCGGCGGAAAAACCGGTCGAGAAGCCGTCTGAAAAACCTGCCGAACATCCCAGCAATGCTTCTGCCAAAGCAGACAGCGAGCAGGGTAATGGGGAAGATAAGGGAACCGGTACCAAAGGAGACGGAACGGGGCGCGGAGAAGGCAGCGGTAAAGGTAGCGGCGGTGTCAAAGGCGAACACGGGGAAGGAGCCGGCAGCAGCAAAGGCAATCCTTTACGCGCCAACGGCAGCATTCCGCGCCCGGCTTATCCCACGCTTTCTATGGAGAATGACGAGCAGGGTACGGTTGTTTTGAGCGTTTTGGTTTCTCCGGGCGGTCATGTCGAGTCCGTTAAAATCGTGAAAAGCAGTGGTTTTTCCCGGTTGGACAATGCGGCACGCAAGGCGGCGCAAAACGGGCATTTTCAAGCCAATGCCTGGACGGAGTTTAAAGTCCCCGTCAAGTTTGAATTGAATTAGGCGGTTGCCGCAGCGGTTTGCGGCAGCTTGGATGTTTGATTGGTTTTTTCAGTGTTGGAATCATTATGAATTTGAAATTAGTATTTGAATCGGGCGATCCCGTCCTGATCGGTGTGTTTGTGTTGATGCTGTTGATGAGTATCGTAACGTGGTGTTTGGTTGTCTTGCGCTGCATCAAGCTGTATCGGGCGCGCAAAGGGAATGCCGCCGTCAAACGGCATATGCGCGATACTTTGTCGCTGAACGACGCGGTCGAAAAAGTGCGCGCCGTCGATGCGCCTTTGTCCAAACTGGCGCAAGAGGCATTGCAGTCTTACCGCAACTACCGCCGAAACGAAGCGTCCGAACTGGCGCAGGCTTTGCCGTTGAACGAGTATTTGGTCATTCAAATCCGCAACAGTATGGCGCAGATTATGCGCCGGTTTGATTACGGGATGACCGCGCTTGCCTCCATCGGCGCGACCGCGCCGTTTATCGGGCTGTTCGGCACGGTTTGGGGGATTTACCACGCCCTGATCAATATCGGGCAAAGCGGGCAGATGAGTATTGCGGCGGTTGCCGGCCCGATTGGCGAGGCACTGGTGGCGACGGCGGCGGGTTTGTTCGTGGCGATTCCGGCGGTGTTGGCATACAACTTCCTCAATCGCGGCACAAAAATACTGACCCAGGATTTGGATGCGATGGCGCACGATTTGCACGTCCGCCTGCTTAATCAAAAGGATAGCTGATTATGGCATTTGGTTCGATGAATTCCGGCGACGATTCTCCGATGTCCGACATCAACGTTACGCCGTTGGTGGACGTGATGCTGGTGTTGCTGATTGTGTTTATGATTACTATGCCGGTGCTGACGCATTCCATCCCTTTGGAACTGCCGACCGCGTCCGAGCAGACAAACAAGCAGGACAAACAGCCTAAAGACCCCCTGCGCCTGACGATTGATGCGAACGGCGGCTATTATGTCGGCGGGGATTCTGCAAGCAAAGTGGAAATCGGGGAAGTGGAAAGCCGTCTGAAAGCCGCCAAGGAGCAGAATGAAAACGTGATTGTGGCGATTGCGGCAGACAAGGCGGTGGAATACGATTATGTAAACAAAGCTTTAGAAGCCGCCCGTCAGGCAGGAATCACCAAAATCGGTTTTGTAACCGAAACCAAGGCGCAATAAAGTTCGACGCTTGAACGAATGCCGTCTGAAAGTCTTTCAGACGGCATTTCTTATGTTTAATCAGCTATATATAGTTGATTAAAACAAAAATGAGACGACAGAGCGCCGTCTCCATTTCTGCGCAGGCGGGAATACAAACATCTGATTTTTCTTTTATTTTCAAACATTACTGAAATGGGTAAGTCTGGAGTCCTGCCTGCGCGAGAATAATGAAAATGTGCATTTCTAATTTTTATAGTGGATTAACAAAAATCAGGACAAG
>NZ_KV815432.1:0-1546 GCF_001814225.1 Neisseria sp. HMSC070F02
CATTTTGCACAGGTCCGAACCACAGCGCGGGGGCAGTCAGTGCGGGGGAAAGGACTTGGGCTTTGGGATTGGGGTTCGATTTATTGATGCAGCGGCCTGCTTTGACTTGCGGCAGGCCGAGCTTGACCGGAATCTGCCCGGTATCTTTAATGTCCCACCTAGCCCAAAAATTTAGCCAGTTGGTACCTTGCCGCTGCCGCACATCGATGCTCGGCTTCAAGACACCCAACTGCACTGTTTTGTCGGTGATATCTTTAATCCCTTTTTTATCCAGCAGGTGCAGTTTGGCGTTCAGATAATAGGCCATGGCGGTATGTTCGCGCTGCTGGTCGCCAAGGGAAATAGGGGAGCCTTCTGTCGTAGAGACGATGGTTTGATTATTATTGTCTTCACTAAAAGAAGATATCAATCTGCTGGATGAGTTGCCATTTTTGACGGTATTCGCGCTGCCCAAATTGAAAGATACGCCCAACCATGGATAATCTTTCAATTTGTAAATGGGCGAATTTTCGCGGCTTGGGTCCGAGTGCCTATCCAGCCTGCCCGCATTTTTTGCCAAACCGGTGTTGTCGAAGGAAAATCGGGTTTTATAGACAAGTTGGGGGCATTGCCTTGCGTCTCTGCATATGACGCCGGCGTAGGCGTAGCCTGCCAGCCCGGGCCGGGTGGTACGAATCCAATCGACGGCATTGTTGCGCTCTTTCAGAGCGTCGGCATCAAAACCGGAAACCTTGCCGTAGGGCGGCAGGTAGGTGGCTGTGCCAAAAACGGCAGTACCGCTTTGTCGAGAAACAAGCTCATCGCTATTGTTGAATGAGACAGAGCCTCCTCCTCCTGTGCTCTGATGATGAGTATATTCGCGCTCCCTGTCTTTGTCCTTTATTGTTGAATATTGCCCATTCTGCTTTACCTTGAGCTGGTTTTGCTCGTTCATGATAATAGCGTATTTACTGGTTTGCGCCTGCGCCCCCCCCCCCCCCGCCGGTATGGGAAAACATCAAGATGGCGGCATAAAGCGCGGTATGGCGGAAAACCTGCCTTTTCAAAGTTTTATTCATCGTATTTCCTTTTCGGTCAAACCCCCCGCCCTTCGGGCATCCGTCCTTCGGGGCGGCAGGATCAGGCTTTGTCCGGGAGGGGTGCAAGCCCTTCCGAATCAGGGCGGCGCCTTATGTGCCGCCCTGCGTGTTGGAACATATTTTATCCCTTAAATCTTGCTTCGCGGGATACCGTCGGCGGCAGGCGCGCCGCAAACGGCGGGATTCGGCAAACCGCCCGATTCCGCGCCCGCCGGATTGCTGATTGAAAAGCCCTTTCACTTGGCTGCTAAAGGGGAATGTTAAGAAAAGCAATGCGCCCCTTTGACGGGGTACAATATATAAGGTTACCGCGCCATTCTAACCCTGCGCACTTATCACAGTAAAGCGGTTTTTAGCAAACCGCTGCAGATGCCCAACGGTCTGGATTCCCGCCTGCGCGGGAATGACGGTAGAGCGGTTTCTGTTTTTTCCAATAAATTCCTAAAACTCAAAATTTCATCATTCCT
>NZ_KV815432.1:1646-13383 GCF_001814225.1 Neisseria sp. HMSC070F02
CCGTCATTCCCACGAAAGTGGGAATCCAGGACGCGGAATCTCAAGAAACCGTTTACCCGGCAAGTTTGCCCGCCGGCAGGCGCGGGGCTTCAGACGGCATTGCTGCTGCGGTTTCGGGCGCGGCTTTATTCGATGACGATTTTGGGGAAGCGGCTGCTGAAGTCTTTGCCTTTGTCGGCAATGCTCAGGGCGATTTGGAATGCGGCATCGGTGTAGATTCGGGCGATGGCGGGGTGTTCGTCGAACAGTTGCGCCGGTGTGCCGCCGTCCATTGCTTCGCGCACGGGCAGGCTTAAGGGAAGCTGTCCGAGCAGGGGGAGGTTGAGGCGTGCGGCTAAATCTTTGCCTCCGTCCGTGCCGAACAGTGCTTCGCTGTGTCCGCAGTTGGTGCAGATGTGGACGGACATATTTTCCAATACACCTAAAATGGGAATGTTGACTTTTCGGAACATATCCACAGCCTTGCGCGCGTCTATCAGGGCGATGTCCTGCGGCGTGGTTACGATGACGGAACCGGTTACGGGGATGCGCTGGGACAGCGTGAGCTGGATGTCGCCCGTGCCCGGGGGCAGGTCGATAAACAGGTAGTCCACTTCGTCCCACTCGCTTTGAAACATCAGTTGCTGCAAGGCTTGGCTGACCATCGGCCCGCGCCAGACGACGGCTTGGCCGGTATCGACGAGAAAGCCGATAGACATGACCTGTATGCCGTCTGAAGATTCGACGGGAATGAGTTTTTGGTTTTTCTGATCGGGTTTGCGGTCGTCCACACCCAACATGGTCGGTTGGCTCGGGCCGTAAAGGTCGGCATCGAGTACGCCGACGCGCGCGCCCATCCGCGCCATTGCGGCGGCAAGGTTGGCTGTCGTCGTCGATTTGCCCACGCCGCCTTTTCCCGATGCGACGGCGATGATGTTTTTCACGCCTTTGATGGTGGTAACGCCGGGCTGGACTTTGTGTGTGCCGATTTCGGTGTCCATGGACAGATGGATGTGTGTGTCGCCTGTCAGCGGCATCAGGATTTCCTGTATGCGGTCGGCTGTTTCTGAGGCAATGTGCGCGACGGGGAAGCCGAAATGCAGGGCGATATGGATGCCGTCTGAACGCTGTTCGACCGAACGGACGGTCTTTTCGCCGCCGAGCGTGCGTGCCGTATTCGGAACGGCGACGGTGTCGAGGAGGGTGCGGATGTTTTGTATGTTCATAATGTGTGTTTCTGTGTGCAGTTTGGGAAACGGGCGGAAAGTGTACATTGATTTCGGGCGGTTTGCCTTTCCTTGTGCGAACTTTTACACGGTATGCGGCGGATTGTGAAAATCCGTTGTCAAAATATCCCGTGCAAACAGTGGTCTGCAATTAAGCCTGTAAAATTTGCTTGACGAGGTAGGATGGTGCTGTATAATGCACGGCTTATCGGGTCGTTAGCTCAGTCGGTAGAGCAGCGGACTTTTAATCCGTTGGTCGAGCGTTCGAATCGCTCACGACCCACCAGATAACCGGAAGCCAAGTTTTGAGACTTGGCTTTTTGTTTGCCTGCCGGTTGCGCGGGCGTACCGTTTGAGAGAGCGTATGAAAAAGAAACTGCTTTCGGGCATCAAATTTGCCGTTCGGACGGCATTGGTGTTTTTATTGGTGTCGCTGTTTTTGGATTGGGTACGCAAGCCCGAAGAGCCGGCCGGTGCGGCAGGGCGGCCTTTGACCCTGCTGTCGGGGCAGCGGCTGACTTTGGGACAGTTTAGCCGAGATAAGGCGGTTTTGGTGTATTTTTGGGGGAGCTGGTGCGGCGTGTGCCGTTATCAGTCGCCGATAATCGATGATTTGGCGGCGGACGGCGTTCCGGTCGTCGGCGTGGCGGTACGTTCCGGCAGCGCGTCCGAAGTGGCGGCGTATATGGCAAAGCGGGGCTTGGGCTTTCCGACGGTCAACGATGAGGACGGGGGTTTGGCAAGGTCTTGGCGGATTGTCGCAACGCCTGCCGTCGTTTTGGTCAAAAATGGGAAAATGGTTCACTATACGACGGGAATCAGCAGTTATTGGGGCTTGCGCGCACGAATTTTTCAGGCGGATGTTTTCGGTTAACTTTTGTTTTTGTTAAACTTTACGCTATGTAGAGAATCAAACGGCATATACCTTGCTCGTCTGATGCGGCGGCTTTTGTTTTTTCTGGAAGAAAGTTCTTTCGACAGTAAATGTAATACTTTGTTGAGATTGTAGGGAAAATAGACTAAGATATAACTATTAAAATATTTTTAGATAGGATTATCGGAATTAAAGTCTTTTATACCCAGTCGTCCGATGCGGTTTATAGCGTATTGTTGTTATATGTTCGTTTTGTTATATAACGGTTGCATCAAAATTTACGCCCACAGGCTTTCCCGACGGTTTGAAAGTTTGATTTTCGATAACTTGGAGACTTGAACAATGCCTACCCAATCAAAACATGCGTCTATCAATATCAGTCTGATACAGGCAAGGGAAGCCCTGATGACCCAATTCAGGCCTATTCTGAATCAGGCGAATATTACCGATCAGCAATGGCGGATTATCCGTCTTTTGGCGGAAAACGGCACGCTGGACTTTCAAGATTTGGCGAATCAGGCGTGTATTCTGCGCCCCAGCCTGACCGGTATCCTGACCCGCCTTGAAAAAGCGGGTTTGGTTGTCCGCCTGAAACCTTCCAACGACCAACGCCGCGTTTTTCTGAAGCTGACTGCCGAGGGCGAGAAGCTGTATGAGGAAATCGGCGAAGAAGTGGACGAGCGTTACGACGCTATCGAGGAAGTGCTGGGCCGCGAGAAAATGCTGCTGCTTAAAGACCTGTTGGCAGAACTTGCCAAAATCGAGGATGCGTTGAACTCGTAATACGCCGTAACGCGCGGAAATGTCCGACCGACGGCTTTTTGAATCAGAACTGCTGCACATGGGGGGTGCCTTGTGTGCAGCATTCTTATATAGGGGACAGTTTAAAGGGGAAAAATGGCGGATTTGCAGAAAACTTTTCAAACTTCGTTCCGTGATGCGATGGCATCCTGTGCGGCAGGCGTTCATGTCATCACGACAGACGGTGCGGCAGGGCGTTACGGCATTACAATGACGGCGGTCGCGCCGGTTACCGACGAGCCGCCGACCGTGATGCTGTGCATCAACCGGAGTGCGCGAATCATTCCGATCCTGTCGGAAAACGGCAGCCTGTGCATCAATACGCTGGCGGACGAACATCAGGATGTTGCCGAACATTTTGCCGGGCTGACCGGCCTGTCGCCCGAAGAGCGATTTGCCTACCACATCTGGCATCGCGGCAAAACGGGACAACTTGAAATAGAGGGCGCGTTGGTGCACCTGCACGGGCATATTGTCGGCAAACATGAAATCGGCACGCATTTTGTGTTTTACGTCAGGCTCGACGAAATCAAAAACTGCGGGTGCAAACGCCCCGCGCTGCTGTATTTCAGACGGCAGTTTAGATTTTTAGACTGATATTCGGACAGATATATGAAAGCGATGATACTGGCGGCAGGACGCGGCGAGCGTATGCGCCCTTTGACCGATACCACTCCGAAGCCGCTGCTTGATGTGGCGGGTAAGCCTCTAATCGGTTGGCACCTATGCCGTCTGAAGCAGGCGGGGTTTACCGAAATCGTCATCAACCACGCTTGGCTGGGTCGGCAGATAGAAGATGCTTTGGGCGACGGCTCGGCTTATGGCGTGAACATCGCCTATTCGCCCGAACCCGCAGGCGGTTTGGAAACGGCAGGCGGCATCGCGCAGGCATTGCCGCTGTTGGGTGGGCAGCCGTTTTTGGTGGTCAACGGCGACGTGCTGACCGACATTGATTTCGCGGCGGTATTTCAGACGGCATCGTCCCTGCCGGAACATATTTCCGCCCATCTGTGGCTGGTGGAAAATCCCCCGCACCATCCTGACGGCGATTTTTTGCTGTTGCCGGACGGAAGCGTACAGTCGGAAGTATCCGGCGGCAACGGATTGACATTCAGCGGCGTGGGTATTTACCGTCCTGAAATGTTTGACGGAATCGAAGCGGGCAGTGTGGCGAAACTCGCGCCCGTATTGCGTGGCGAAATGCGGCAAAACCGCGTGAGCGGTCAGAAGCATACGGGCTTGTGGCTGGATGTCGGCACGGTATGCCGTCTGAAAGAGGCTCAAGCCCTTGCAGGGGCTTGGAAGTGAAATAAAACGGTGGCTTGCCGAGCCGGCTGCCGAACGGTTCCGACCGGATGTCCAGCATATTTTCGTGGAGGCGTGAAAATAGGGCGTTCGGGGCTTTCCGTCCAACAAATGCCATCTGAAGCGCGGCGGTTTGCCGTCGGCGCGGTGTCGGATTTTATTGGGTAACTTTGTTCAGACCGCCGCCCGTCAGATTGTCAAAACCCGGTTTCAGGCGGTATGGCGGATTCGGTTTAACGTTTCAACGCCAGCACCAACACGCCCGCCGTTACCAGCCCCAAGCCTATCCATTCCTGCGTGTTCGGGCGTTCGTCCAAGAAAACCACCGCCATCAGCGCGACCAAGACCAGGCTGAATTTGTCGATGGGGGCGACTTGCGAGGCGTTGCCCAGTTGCAGGGCTTTGAAGTAGGCAAGCCAAGATGCGCCGGTAGCAAGGCCGGATAGGATAAGGAATGTCCAGTTGCGCCCCGTAAAGCCGTTCACACCCTGCCATTTGCCGGTGTAGGTCAAAAACAATACCAAAGCGGCGAGGATGACCAAGGTGCGGATGAAGGTAGCGAAATCTGAATCTATACCCTGTAAACCCATTTTGGCGAAGATGGCGGTCAATGAGGCGAAGCCTGCCGATGCCAATGCCCAAAACAGCCATGCGTTGCTGCTCATGTTTTCTCCTTGGATTGTGAACAATATGAACGGTATTTTTGTTGCAGCGTCAAAAATTTCACTGCGGGTTTGGTGCGGATAACGTTATAATATGCCTGATATTATTTTCAATCCACCTGTTTGTCGCCTGATGCTTTCAGACGGCATGTCCCTCCTCATTTCTAAAGGAAAATCATGAGCTTCAAAACCGATGCCGAAATCGCCCAATCCTCCACCATGCGCCCGATTGGCGAAATTGCCGCCAAGCTTGGTCTGAATGCCGACAACATTGAGCCTTACGGTCATTACAAGGCGAAAATCAATCCTGCCGAAGCGTTCAAACTGCCGCAAAAACAGGGCAGGCTGATTTTGGTTACCGCCATCAACCCGACTCCGGCGGGCGAAGGCAAAACCACCGTAACCATCGGTTTGGCGGACGCGTTGCGCCACATCGGCAAAGATGCCGTGATTGCCCTGCGCGAACCTTCTTTAGGGCCGGTGTTCGGCGTGAAAGGCGGCGCGGCAGGCGGCGGCTATGCCCAAGTTTTGCCGATGGAAGACATCAATCTGCACTTTACCGGCGACTTCCACGCCATCGGTGCGGCGAATAACCTGCTCGCCGCCATGCTCGATAACCATATCTACCAAGGCAACGAGTTGAACATCGATCCGAAACGCGTGCTGTGGCGGCGCGTGGTCGATATGAACGACCGCCAGTTGCGCAACATCATCGACGGCATGGGCAAACCTGTTGACGGCGTGATGCGTCCTGACGGTTTCGACATTACCGTTGCTTCCGAAGTGATGGCGGTATTCTGTCTTGCCAAAGACATCAGCGATTTGAAAGAGCGTTTGGGCAACATCCTTGTCGCCTACGCCAAAGACGGCAGCCCCGTTTATGCCAAAGATTTGAAGGCACACGGCGCGATGGCGGCATTGCTTAAAGATGCGATTAAGCCCAACTTGGTGCAAACCATCGAAGGCACGCCCGCCTTCGTACACGGCGGCCCGTTCGCCAACATCGCCCACGGCTGCAACTCCGTAACCGCAACCCGTCTGGCGAAACACCTTGCCGATTACGCCGTAACCGAAGCAGGCTTCGGCGCGGATTTGGGCGCGGAAAAATTCTGCGACATCAAATGCCGCCTTGCCGGTTTGAAACCCGACGCAGCCGTCGTCGTCGCCACCGTCCGCGCCTTGAAATACAACGGCGGCGTGGAACGCGCCAACCTCGGCGAAGAAAATTTAGACGCTTTGGCAAAAGGTCTGCCCAACCTGCTGAAACACATTTCCAACCTGAAAAACGTATTCGGACTGCCCGTCGTCGTTGCGCTCAACCGCTTCGTGTCCGACTCCGATGCCGAGTTGGCGATGATTGAAAAAGCCTGTGCGGAACACGGCGTCGAAGTTTCCCTGACCGAAGTGTGGGGCAAAGGCGGCGCGGGCGGCGCGGATTTGGCGCGCAAAGTCGTCAACGCCATTGAAAATCAAACCAATAACTTCGGTTTCGCCTACGATGTCGAGTTGGGCATCAAAGACAAAATCCGCGCGATTGCACAAAAAGTGTACGGCGCGGAAGATGTTGATTTCAGCGCGGAAGCGTCTGCCGAAATCGCTTCACTGGAAAAACTGGGCTTGGACAAAATGCCGGTCTGCATGGCGAAAACCCAATATTCTTTGAGCGACAACGCCAAACTCTTGGGCTGCCCTGAAGGCTTCCGCATTACCGTGCGCGGCATTACCGTTTCTTCCGGCGCGGGCTTCATCGTCGCGCTGTGCGGCAATATGATGAAAATGCCGGGTCTGCCCAAAGTTCCCGCCGCCGAGAAAATCGACGTGGACGCAGAAG
Source organism: Neisseria sp. HMSC070F02 (assembly GCF_001814225.1). Taxonomy (NCBI): domain Bacteria; kingdom Pseudomonadati; phylum Pseudomonadota; class Betaproteobacteria; order Neisseriales; family Neisseriaceae; genus Neisseria; species Neisseria sp. HMSC070F02. The sequence continues at coordinate 8,325 of NZ_KV815432.1, forward strand.
GCGTGATTCACGGCTTGTTCTGAACGGTTTTTGAAACCAGATGCCGTCTGAAGCCGTTTCAGACGGCATTTTTTCGGAACGCGGGCGGCGGTATGCTATAATCCGCCATTAAATTTCTCTATTTTCAGGAAAAAACATGAGTTTGAAATGCGGCATCGTCGGTTTGCCCAACGTCGGCAAATCCACCCTTTTTAACGCGCTGACCCAATCGGGCATCGAAGCGGCAAACTATCCTTTCTGTACCATCGAACCCAACGTCGGCATCGTCGAAGTACCCGATCCGCGTATGGCCGAATTGGCAAAAATCGTCAATCCGCAAAAAATGCAGCCTGCCATCGTCGAATTTGTCGATATTGCCGGTTTGGTCGCGGGCGCGAGCAAAGGCGAGGGCTTGGGCAACCAGTTCCTTGCCAACATCCGCGAAACCGACGCGATTGTGAATGTCGTGCGCTGCTTTGACGACGACAATATCGTCCACGTTGCAGGCCGCGTCGATCCGATTGCCGACATCGAAACCATCGGTACAGAGTTGGCGCTTGCCGACCTGGCAAGTGTCGAAAAAGCCATCGTCCGCGAAGAAAAACGCGCCCGCTCCGGCGACAAAGACGCGCAAAAACTGGTCGAACTGTGCAAAAAACTGCTGCCGCATTTGGACGAAGGCAAACCCGTGCGTTCCTTCGGTTTGGACGCGGAAGAACGCGCGATGCTCAAACCGCTGTTCCTGCTGACCGCCAAGCCGGCGATGTATGTGGGCAACGTTGCCGAAGACGGTTTTGAAAACAATCCGCACCTCGACCGCCTGAAAGAATTGGCGGCAAAAGAAAACGCCCCCGTCGTCGCCGTGTGCGCCGCGATGGAGAGCGAAATCGCCGAGTTGGAAGACGGTGAAAAAGCCGAGTTCCTCGCCGAAATGGGCTTGGAAGAACCGGGCCTGAACCGCCTGATTCGTGCCGGTTACGACCTCTTGGGGCTGCAAACCTATTTCACCGCCGGTGTGAAAGAAGTCCGTGCGTGGACGATACACAAAGGCGACACCGCGCCTCAAGCTGCCGGCGTAATCCATACCGACTTCGAACGCGGCTTCATCCGCGCCCAAGTGATTGCCTACGATGATTTTGTCTCGCTCGGCGGCGAAGCCAAAGCCAAAGAAGCCGGCAAAATGCGTGTGGAAGGCAAGGAATACGTCGTGCAGGATGGGGATGTGATGCACTTTTTGTTTAACGTGTAACCCAAATGCGGCAGGTTTTCAGACGGCTTTGCCGGAAATGCCGTCTGAAGCCGGTTTTGGTGGTTTTCGGCGTTTCCATACCGCCGGAATGCAGCCGTATCAAAATATAGCGGATTAACAAAAATCAGGACAAGGCGGGGCAACGCTGTACCGGTTTTTGTTAATCCACTATAAAATCCCACCCGCATTTCCGATTTGCCCTCCCCGATTCCTGCAAAACAAACCGCCTGCCCCGCTGTTGCAAAAAGCCGTCCGGCATTCCGAATATCCCGTACAAAATGACCTTTCAGACGGCATTTGCGCCGCCGCGTTTCGAGTATAGTGGATTAACTTTAAATCAGGACAAGGCGACGAAACCGCAGACAGTACAGATAGTACGGCAAGGCGAGGCAACGCCGTACTGGTTTAAATTTAATCCACTATAAAAACATTATGAGCCAAGCCTTACCCTACCGCCCGGACATCGACACATTGCGCGCCGCCGCCGTCTTGTCCGTCATCGTGTTCCATATCGAAAAAAATTGGCTGCCGGGCGGATTTCTCGGTGTCGATATATTCTTTGTGATTTCAGGCTTTTTGATGACGGCGATCCTCCTTCGCGAAATGTCGGGGGGGGGGGAGGTTTTCCCTGAAGGCATTTTATATCCGCCGCATCAAACGGATTTTGCCCGCATTTTTCGCCGTATTGGCGGCAACGCTGATAGGCGGCTTCTTTTTATTCACCAAAGATGATTTCTTTCTTTTATGGAAATCCGCGCTGACCGCCTTGGGTTTCGCATCCAACCTGTATTTTGCAAGGGGCAAGGACTATTTCGCTCCCGCGCAGGAAGAAAAGCCCCTGCTGCACATTTGGTCTTTGTCGGTCGAAGAACAATTTTACTTTGTCTTTCCGATATTGCTGTTGCTTGTCGTCCGCAAAAGCCTGCGCGTCCAAGCCGGCTTCCTCGCCGCACTGTGCGCGTTAAGCCTTGCCACTTCCTTTATACCTTCCGCGCTCGATAAATATTACCTGCCCCACCTGCGCGCCTGCGAAATGCTGGTCGGATCGCTGACCGCCGTGCGGATGCGGTACCGGCAACAGCGGAATCTCGCCGTCGGGAAACGGTATGCCGCCGTCGGCGCATTGTTTTCCGCGTGCATACTGTCCGCCTGCCTGTTTGCCTATTCGGAACAAACCGCCTATTTCCCGGGCCCCGCCGCTTTGATTCCCTGTCTGGCTGTTGCCGCGCTGATTTATTTCAACCATTACGAACACCCGCTTAAAAAATTTTTCCAATGGAAAATCACCGTTGCCGCCGGTTTGATTTCCTATTCGCTTTATCTGTGGCATTGGCCGATATTGGCCTTTATGCGCTATATCGGCCCGGACAACCTGCCGCCTTATTCGCCGGCGGCAGCGATCGTCCTGACTCTAGCGTTTTCCCTGATTTCTTATCACTGCATCGAAAAGCCGTTTAAAAAATGGAAAGGTTCGTTCGCACAATCCGTTTTATGGATTTATGCCTTGCCTATGCTCATTTTGGGGGCGGGCTCGTTTTTCGCGATGAGGCTGCCGTTTATGGCGCAATACGACCGCTTGGGGCTGACGCGTTCCAACACCTCCTGCCACAACAATACCGGCAAACAATGCCTATGGGGGGATACGGAAAAACAGCCGGAACTGCTGGTTTTGGGCGACTCCCACGCCGACCATTACAAAACATTCTTCGATGCCGTGGGCAAAAAAGAAAAATGGGCTGCCACTATGGTTTCCGCCGACGCTTGCGCCTATGTGGAAGGCTACGCGTCCCGCGTATTCCAAAACTGGGCCGCCTGCCGCGCCGTTTACCGCTATGCCGAAGAACACCTGCCCCGGTATTCAAAAGTGGTTTTGGCGATGCGCTGGGGCAGCCAAATGCCCGAAAACAGCCGCTCCCTTGCCTATGATGCCGGTTTTTTCCAAAAATTCGACCGTATGCTGCACAAACTCTCATCCGAAAAACAAGCCGTTTACCTGATGGCGGACAACTTGGCCTCGTCTTACAACGTCCAGCGCGCCTATATCTTGTCTTCCCGCATACCGGGTTACCGCCAAGCCCTGCGCCCGGACGACGAAAGCACCCTGAAAGCCAATGCACGCATCAGGGAATTGGCAGCCAAATACCCCAACGTCTATATTATTGATGCCGCCGCCTATATCCCCGCAGATTTTCAAATCGGCGGATTGCCGGTTTACTCGGACACAGACCACATCAACCCTTACGGCGGCACGGAATTGGCAAAGCGTTTTTCCGAAAAACAACGGTTTCTCAATACGCGCCATAACCATTGATTCGCTTAAATTTGTTACAATCGGCGGTTTGCAAAAACGCTAATTTTTTTGAAAGAGACCGATGAGCGTCATCCAAGACCTGCAATCGCGCGGCCTAATCGCGCAAACGACCGACATCGAAGCCTTAGACGCTTTGTTGAACGAACAAAAAATCGCCCTTTACTGCGGTTTCGATCCGACCGCCGACAGCCTGCACATCGGACACCTGTTGCCCGTATTGGCATTGCGCCGCTTCCAACAGGCGGGGCATACGCCGATTGCTTTGGTGGGCGGCGCGACCGGTATGATCGGCGACCCCAGCTTCAAAGCCGCCGAACGCAGCTTGAATTCCGCCGAAACTGTTGCCGGCTGGGTGGAAAGTATCCGCAACCAATTAACCCCTTTCTTGAGCTTTGAAGGCGGAAATGCCGCCATTATGGCGAACAATGCCGACTGGTTCGGCAGCATGAACTGCCTTGACTTCCTGCGCGACATCGGCAAGCATTTCTCCGTCAACGCCATGCTGAACAAAGAATCCGTCAAACAGCGCATCGACCGCGACGGCGCAGGCATTTCCTTCACCGAGTTCGCCTACTCCCTGCTGCAAGGCTACGACTTTGCCGAGTTGAACAAACGCCACGGCGCGGTTTTGGAAATCGGCGGCTCCGACCAATGGGGCAACATCACCGCCGGTATCGACCTGACCCGCCGCCTGAATCAAAAACAAGTGTTCGGCCTGACCCTGCCTTTGGTTACCAAATCAGACGGCACCAAATTCGGCAAAACCGAAGGCGGCGCAGTATGGCTGAACGCGAAAAAAACCTCGCCCTATCAGTTCTACCAATTCTGGCTGAAAGTCGCCGATGCCGATGTGTATAAATTCCTGAAATACTTTACCTTCCTGTCCATCGAAGAAATCGATGCCGTCGAAGCCAAAGACCAGGCAAGCGGCAGCAAGCCCGAAGCGCAACGCATCCTCGCCGAAGAAATGACCCGCCTGATTCACGGCGAAGAAGCCCTTGCCGCCGCGCAGCGCATTTCCGAAAGCCTGTTTGCCGAAGACCAAAGCAGCCTGACCGAAAGCGACTTCGAGCAGCTCGCCCTCGACGGCCTGCCTGCATTTGAAGTTTCAGACGGCATCAATGTCGTCGAAGCCTTGGTCAAAACCGGTTTGGCATCCTCCAATAAAGAAGCGCGCGGCTTTGTGAACAGCAAAGCGGTTTTGCTCAACGGCAAACCTGCCGAAGCCAACAACCCCAACCACGCCGCCGAACGCCCCGACGATGCCTGCCTGCTGAACGGCGAACACAAACGTTTCGGCAAATACACCATCCTTCGGCGCGGCAAACGCAACCACGCGCTTTTGGTTTGGAAATAATCCGATTGCCGCAGAAATGCCGTCATTCCCGCGCAGGCGGGAATCCGGACCTGTCCGCACGGAAACTTATCGGGCAAAACGGTTTCTTAGATTCCACGTTCTAGATTCCCGCCTGAGCGGGAATGACGAGTTTCAAGATTACGGTGTTGTCGGAACGCAACTG
>NZ_KV815432.1:13483-17748 GCF_001814225.1 Neisseria sp. HMSC070F02
TTCCCGCCTGCGCGGGAATGACGGCGGAGGGTTGCTTGTCTCGGTTTACCTGGTTAAAAAAGAACGATTTTCACTGATGTTGCATCAGGTTTGGGGCGATGTTTCAACACATAGCACCGCGCCTGCTGCGCGTTTTTGTGCGTTTGGCGCGTTCGGCGGCGGGAAATTTGCCTACTTTTCCCGCGTCGGGCGGGCGTAACGGGCGGCACACTGTCTATAAACCGCAATACCGTTTACAATGACCGCCTGTTTCACCACATACCCGAACGCAACAATGAAAATCAGGCTGGGGCGGCACAACGCGCCCGACTTTCCACAGGGTGCCGCCGTAACCATAGGCAATTTCGACGGCGTACACCTCGGACACAAACACATCCTCCAAAAACTCCGCCTCGAAGCCGACGCGCGCGGACTGCCCGTCGTTGCCGTCATCTTCGAACCTCAACCCAAAGAATTTTTTGCAAGCCGCACAGGCAAAACCCCGCCCTGCCGCATCAGCCCCCTGCGTACCAAACTGGAATTGCTGGAAGGGACGGGCTGCGTCGATGCCGTCTGGGTTTTACGTTTCGATCAAAATTTTTCCGAAATATCCGCGCAAGGGTTTATCGACCGCCTGCTGCGTCAAACCTTGAATACGCGTTATTTGCTCGTCGGCGACGATTTCCGTTTCGGTGCGGGGCGGGAAGGCTGTTTTGAACTTTTGGCACAACAGCCCGATATGCAGACCGAGCGTACGCCTTCCGTCATCGTCGAAGACATCCGCACCAGCAGTACCGCCGTGCGACAAGCCCTTTCAGACGGCAACCTTGCCTATGCGAAAAAACTTTTGGGACACGACTACGTCTTGAGCGGCAGGGTGGTGCACGGCAGAAAACTCGGACGCACCCTAAATGCCCCGACTGCCAACATCCGCCTGCCCCGCCACCGTTATGCACTCGGCGGCGTGTTCGTCGTCGAAGCGGACGGCGCATTCGGCACGCGGCGCGGCGTGGCGAGCTTCGGTTTCAATCCCACCGTTGATAGCGGCTGTTCTCAAAAGCTTGAAGTCCACCTGTTCGACTTTCAAGGCGACCTGTACGGACAACGGCTGAACGTCCGCTTCCTGCACAAACTGCGCGATGAAGAAAAGTTTGACGGTATGGCAGAACTGAAAAGGCAGATAGCAGCCGATATGGAAGCCGCAAAGTGTTGGTAGAAAAACCTTATACAAACCATCCGATTGGGCTACAATCAATCTTTTAACTTTTCAGACGGCATAGGGGTTTCCCGTTGTGAAATACTGTTTGAGGCGCAATGCCGTCTGAAACCGAAATATTGTAACAATAGAGATTAAAAAATGACCGATTACAGTAAAACCGTAAACCTGCTCGAGAGCCCGTTTCCGATGCGCGGCAACCTTGCCAAGCGCGAGCCTGCATGGCTGAAAAGCTGGTACGAGCAAAAACGCTACCAAAAACTGCGCGAAATCGCCAAAGGCCGTCCGAAATTTATTCTGCACGACGGCCCTCCGTATGCCAACGGCGACATCCACATCGGTCATGCCGTCAATAAAATTCTCAAAGACATCATTATCCGCAGCAAAACCCAAGCCGGTTTTGACGCGCCTTATGTGCCGGGTTGGGACTGCCACGGTTTGCCTATCGAAGTGATGGTGGAAAAACTGCACGGCAAAGATATGCCCAAAGCCCGTTTCCGCGAATTGTGCCGCGAATATGCCGCCGAACAGGTTGCCCGCCAGAAAAAAGACTTTATCCGCTTGGGCGTGTTGGGCGACTGGGACCATCCTTACCTGACCATGGATTTCAAAACAGAAGCCGATACCGTGCGTATGCTCGGCGAAATCTACAAATCGGGCTATCTCTACCGGGGCGCGAAACCGGTTCAATTCTGCTTGGACTGCGGTTCTTCATTGGCCGAAGCGGAAGTGGAATACAAAGACAAAGTATCGCCTGCGATTGACGTTGCCTATCCGTTTAAAGACACCGCCGCGCTTGCCGCCGCATTCGGTTTGGCAGGTATCGAAGGCAAAGCGTTTGCCGTTATTTGGACAACCACGCCTTGGACTTTGCCTGCGAGCCAAGCTGTTTCAGCGGGTGCAGACGTGGTGTATCAATTAATCGATACGCCCAAAGGCAAATTGGTATTGGCGAAAGATTTGGCGGAAGATGCGCTCAAACGCTACGGCTTCGTTTCAGACGACCTCAGCGTCCTCGCGGAAACCACCGGCGACAAGCTGGAAAACCTGCACATGAACCATCCGTTCCTCAAACGCGATATTCCCATGCTTAACGGCGAACACGTTACCACCGATGCCGGTACCGGCTTGGTGCATACTGCGCCCGCGCACGGTTTGGAAGACTACGCCGTCTGCAACAAATACGGCATCGAGCTTTACAATCCTGTCAACGCCGAAGGCAAATACATCGGCGAAACGCCGCGCGTTGCCGGTATGCGCGTTTGGGAGGCGAACCCCGTCATCCTGCAATGGTTGGAAGAAACCGGCAACCTTTTGGCAAGCAGTAAAATCGAACACAGCTACGCCCACTGCTGGCGGCACAAAACGCCGCTGATTTACCGCGCGACAGGTCAATGGTTTGTCGGTATGGACAAAGCTGGTGCCGACGGCAAAACCCTGCGCGACAAAGCCATCAAGGCCGTGGACGACACCGAATTCTTCCCGTCTTGGGGTCGCGCGCGTTTGGAAGCCATGATTGAAGGTCGTCCTGACTGGGTGGTTTCACGCCAACGCTATTGGGGCACGCCGATGACTTTCTTTGTTCACAAAGAAACGGGCGAGCTGCATCCGAACTCTGCCGAACTTTTGGAAAAAGTTGCCCTGAAAATCGAAGAAAAAGGCATCGAAGCGTGGTTCTCCCTCGATAAGAGCGAACTCTTGAGCGCGGAAGATTGCGAAAATTACGATAAACTTTCTGACACAATGGACGTATGGTTCGACTCCGGCTCGACCCATTATTCCGTTGTGAAACAACGCGAAAAATTGGAATGGCCGGCTGATTTGTATCTCGAAGGCAGCGACCAACACCGCGGCTGGTTTCAATCGTCCATGCTGACCGGCTGCGCCTCATCAATGGGTCGCGCGCCGTATAAACAGCTGCTGACCCATGGTTTCGTTGTCGACGGCGAAGGCAAAAAAATGTCGAAATCCATCGGCAACGTCGTTGCACCGCAAGAGGTTTATAACGAATTCGGCGCAGACATCCTGCGCCTGTGGGCGGCATCTACCGATTACAGCGGCGAATTGGCGATTTCCAAAGAAATCCTCAAACGCGTAACCGAAAGCTACCGCCGTATCCGCAATACCTTGAGCTTTTTGTTTGCCAACTTGAGCGACTTTAATCCGATTGAAGATGCCGTGCAACAGGCGGATATGGTGGAAATCGACCGCTACGCCGTGGTATTGGCACGTCAGCTGCAAGAGCGTCTGGCAGGCGATTACTATCCGCGTTATGCCTTCCACTTTGCCGTAAAAGACATTGTTTCTTTCTGCTCGGAAGACTTGGGTGCGTTCTACCTCGACATCCTGAAAGACCGCCTCTACACCACCAAAGCCGACAGCCATGCACGCCGTAGCGCACAAACTGCCCTGTATCACATCACACGCAGTTTGGTTCTCTTGATTGCACCGATTTTGTGCTTCACCGGCGAAGAAGCGTGGGACATCATCGGCGGCGGCGAAGAAGACAGCGTCCTCTTCCATACTTGGCACGAGTTCCCGACCATCAACGAAAAAACCGAAGCCGAACTGGTGAAAAAATGGACGGCAATCCGCGAAGCCCGCGAAGCGGTAACCGCCGCCATCGAGCCTTTGCGCGCCGACAAAACCGTCGGTTCGTCCTTGCAAGCCGAAGCCGAAATTACCGCGCCGGAAGAAATGGCCGGCTATCTGAATGCTTTGGGCGAAGAATTGCGCTTTGCTTTGCTGGTGTCTAAAGCAGAAGTGAAAGTAGGCAGCGAACTTGCCGTTGCCGCTAAAGCCAGTGATGGTGAAAAATGCGAACGCTGCTGGCACTACACCCGCGATGTGGGCGCGGTTGCAGGCTATGAAACCGTCTGCAAACGCTGTGCAGAGAATGTCGGCGGGGAAGGCGAAACGCGCCATTACGCCTGATAAAGTTTGAGCAAATGCCGTCTGAAACCGCCAAACAGCATTTCAGACGGCATTTTTTGTGCCGCAATTTGTCTTTATAACGGCGGAGGGGTTTCAAGATTGCGGTGTTGTCGGAATGCAACTGAACCGTCATTCC
>NZ_KV815433.1:0-222 GCF_001814225.1 Neisseria sp. HMSC070F02
TCCCGCCTGCGCGGGAATGACGGGATTTGAGATTACAGTGTATCGAGAAAGATGGGAAACGGTGGGAATTGTGTAAAAAATGCCGTCTGAAGCCTTTCAGACGGCATTTGCGGCATTCGGACATTTAAAAACCCCATCATTCCCGCGCAGGAGGGAATCCGAATACATCCGCACAGAAACCTGCATCCCGTCATTCCCGCGCAGGCGGGAATCCAGTGCGTT
>NZ_KV815434.1:0-15964 GCF_001814225.1 Neisseria sp. HMSC070F02
TCCCACTTTCGTGGGAATGACGGGATGCAGGTTTTCTTAACCCCGCGTTCTAGATTCCCACTTTCGTAGGAATGACGGCGGTAGATTTGGCAGATGCGGCGGATTCGGCAGGTCTCAACCCATCCTACAATCCACCCTGACCGCCTTTTACGAATCCGCCGCCATCCTGGGAAACGCAAAAAAATGCCGTCCGAAAACCTTTCAGACGGCATTTTCGCGGGCAAATCAGTAAAAGACTTCGCGTCAGCTTAAGCGTTTCATACCGCACGTCGGACCGGGCGGGTTTCGGGTTTCGGAAGAGCGGTGTGAAATGAAACGCGGCAGACGGCGTGTGTGCCGCCATCCTGCCCCGAACCGGCGGCAAAGCGTCATCGCGGTTTGAATCGGGCGGGCGCGTGCCTGTTCCGGCACGGATGCCGTCTGAAAGCGGCGGCAGCGGTATGTGTCGCCGGCTGTGATGCTGCTTTCCGGATGTCCGTTTGGGAGGAGGTCTGAATTGGCGGATGCCTGCCCGGGCCGCGTCAGCCTAAGGCGAAAAGTTCCCTGCCGTGGATTTTGAGCCACTGTTTCGCTTCGGGCGTGTAGGGTGCGAAGAGGCGGGTCAGTGCCCAGAACGCGCGGCTGTGGTCGGCGTGGGCGAGGTGGCAGAGTTCGTGTATGCAGACATAGTCGGCAACGTATTCCAGTGCGCCGACCAGCCGCCAGTTGAAGCGTATGCCTGTGGTTTTGCGGCACACGCCCCAAAAGGTTTTGGCAGAGGTCAGCGAGGAGGGGGCGGGGAACAGTTGTGTGGTGCGGGCGTGGCGTTCGAGGCGGGGAATCAGGTAACTGTGCGCCTGCCGTTCCAAAAAGTCCCGCAGCAGCGCAAGCTGTTTTTCGGGTGCGCCTTCGGGGACGAGGATTTCAGACGGCATCAGCAGGATTTGCGTGTCTTGATGGGCGGTGAGGGCAAGCTGTCTGCCGTGGAACCAGATATGTTCGGGCAGCCGGTTTTCGGCAGTTTGCGGCGGCGGTGTTTTCGCCAGTGTTTGCCGCAGGACGGCTTCGTTTTCATACAGCCAGCGGTTTAGAGCGGAGACGGAGAAGCAGGGTGGGACGCTGATGCGGACGGTATGTGTGCCGGCGGGGCGGATAATCAGGTTTTTCTTGGCACGGCGCTTGATTTCGACGGTCAGTTCCATGCCGTCTGAAAGGGTGTGGACAAAGGCGGTCATGCGGTTTCAGACGGCATTTTGGCGGCAAACGGGCCTGCGCCGGAAATGAGCGGCTGCTGCGTTTCGATGAGGTGTTCGCATTTTTCCATCAATTCGGCTTCGCTGCCGCTTGCGTGCGGGATGGTCGGACAGATGACGACGGTGATTTCCCCCGGATATTTCAGAAAGGAGTTTTTCGGCCAAAATTCGCCGCTGTTGAGGGCGACGGGGACGATGTCCATCTCAAACATTTTCGCCATGCGCGCGCCGCCGAGTTTGTATTTGCCGCGCTTTCCGGGTGCAAGGCGCGTGCCTTCGGGGAAAATGGTAATCCAATAGCCTTCGTTTTTGCGCGCCAACCCCTGTTTTATGAGCTGCTCGTTGGCTTCGCGGCGGTTGTTGCGGTCTATGCCTATGGTTTTGACCAGTTTCAAGCCCCAGCCGAAAAAGGGGATTTTGAACAACTCGCGTTTGGCAACGTAAACCTGCGGCGGAAAAATGTCCTGAAGGGCGAGCGTTTCCCAGCCGCTTTGGTGTTTGGCGCAGATGACGGCGGGGCGGTCGGGGATGTTTTCCGCGCCGATGATGCGGTATTTGAGCCCGACGATGTGTTTGAGCGAGAGGTTGAGGATTTTGACCCAGACCCGCGCCATCTTGTGCGCCCCGTCTCGGAAAGGCGAGGCGAGCAGCATAAAGGGAAAGAGGAAAATCAGGGTGGAACAGAGTATCAGCCAGTAAATCAGGTTGCGGATGATGAGCATGGTTTTGCCTTGTCGGAAATGCGGTATGTTCAGTCGGCTTGCGGTGCGGCGTTTTCCTGCATGATGTATTGTGAGAAATCGAGCAAGGTATCGAAAACCTGTGTGTGTTCGGGTAATTCGTGTCCGTGTTGGGAGAGCGTTTTTTTGCCTTTTCCGGTCAGAACCAGCGCGGGTTTTCCGCCGACGGCATCGATTGCCTGCAAATCGCGCAGGCTGTCGCCGACCAGCCAGGTTTCCGAGGCTTGGGCGTTGAAGCGTCCGATGATGTCTTCAATCATACCCGGTTTGGGCTTGCGGCAGTTGCAGTTGTCGGCATCGGTGTGCGGGCAGAACCAGATGCCGTTGATTTCGCCGCCTGCCTGACGGACGAGGCGGTGCATTTTGGCGTGCATTTCGGTAAGGTTTTGAACGGTAAAATATTTGCGCCCGATGCCGGATTGGTTGGTGGCAACGGCGACGGTGTAGCCTGCCTGCGTCAGAAATGCCACCGCATCCATGCTGCCTTCGACAGGTATCCACTCGTCAACGGATTTGACGAAGTCATCGCGGTCCTGATTGATGACGCCGTCGCGGTCGAGAATGATGAGTTTCATCGCGTTTCCTTTGGATTGGGGCAGGTCGGGGGTGGCATTATACTGAAATATCGGCAGTGATGCGCCTGTGCCGCGTGATATAGTGGATTAACAAAAACCAGTACGGCGTTACCTCACCTTAGCTCAAAGAGAACGATTCTCTAAGGTGCTGAAGCACCAAGTGAGTCGGTTCCGTACCATCTGTACTGTCTGCGGCTTCGTTGCCTTGTCCTGATTTTTGTTAATCCACTATAACGCAGCAATGCCGTCTGAAAACTCGTTCAGACGGCATTTTGTTATACGGATGCCAGTATGTCGGTCAGTCGGTCGATGTGGTGCGACAGGGACGGGTTGTAGTTCAGTGCACGCATCGGGTCGGACAGGCGGTGTCCGCCCTGTTTTTTAAGGCTGACGGCTTGGGCAACGGCTTGCGCCAGGGTTTCCGGGTTTTGGCGTGAGAAAAAGAATCCGGCTTCTTCGTTCATCACCTCTGTACATGCCATGTTTTCGGAGAGGACGACGCGTGTGCCGCATAGGACGGATTCGACACCGACCAGCCCGAAGGGTTCGTACAGGGAGGCCATAATGGTAAAGTCGGCGGCGCGGTAGAGTTCGGGCATATCGGTGCAGAAGCCCAGCCCGACGACGTTTTTCATAGGGCGGGGGAGCGGGGAGCCGACAACGGCGAGCTTGACGGGCAGGCCGGTATGTTCGAAAAAGTCGGCAAGCAGTTCCAGACCTTTGCGCGTGTGGCCGGTCGATGGGAACAGGAAAACGGTTTCATAGTCGGCAAAGCCGTATTTGGCGCGCAGGTCGGCAGTTTCTCCGGGTTGCGGGAAGAAGCGTTCCGTATCTGCGGGGGGGGGGGGCGACTTGGATTCTTTCAGGGGGAACGCCGTACAGTCCGACCAGTTCGCGCCGCATCATATGGGAATGCGCCATAATCAGTTTGGCGGTGGCGTAGTTGCTGCGGTTACGGCGTATGGCGAGGCGGTCGAGCAGGTTCGGTTTTTGCGCCATATGGTGCAGGTAGCCCAAGTGTGTGCCGCCGCAGATGAGGAGGTCGGCGTAATCGGCGTGGTGGCAGGCAATCAGTTTGGCGGCACTGTTTTTTCTGGTTTGAGCGAGCCGGCTTGAAAAGAGGAATGAGCGTAGTTTTTTCAGCGTCCGGTGTTGATCGACAAGATGGGGTTCGATCATGGCGTATTCAGGAATGCCGTGATCAAATTTCGTCGCATAAACGGCCGGTGTGATGTTTTGTCTGTTCAGACCCTTTACCAAATCCAATGTGTAGCGTTCCGTGCCGCCGCCGTGTTTGAAGTTGTTGGTTGCAATGTCTATTTTGAGCTTCATCATTGTTCCTTTATGGTTGCGTCCCGGTTTGTCGGGGCGGGATTTGTGCGTGAGGGGCAGGGTAATGCGCTGTGTGCCGGAATACGGTTGCCGTTTGTTGCGGCAATGCCGTCTGAAGCCGCCGGCGGGCTTCAAACGGCATTTTGCCTTTATCCTTTAAATACGGGGACGAGTTCCATTTGGCTCAATACCTGTGCGGCGATGTTGATGATGCCGAAAAGGAAGACCCAAACCATCAGCCACAAGCCGCCGTAAACTTTATAGGTTTTGCCTGCGCCGAATTTTTGGCGCGAACGGTAGAGCAGCATGGCGGGGATGATGCCTGTCCAGACGGTTGCCGCCAGGCCGACGTAGCCGATGGCGGTAACGAAGCCGGTGGGGAAGAGCAGGCAGGAAATTAGAGGCGGCAGGAAGGTCAGCGCGGCGGTTTTGGTGCGGCCGGACACGCTGTCGTTCCATTTGAAGATGTCGGCGATGTAGTCGAAGAGTCCGAGCGTTACACCTAAAAACGAGGTGGCGATCGCCATGTAGGAAAATAGGGACAATATTTTATCCATATTGCCGGTTTGGGCGAATTTGGACAGGGTTTCGATGAGGACGGAGACTTGCCCTTCGGCGGCAATCACGGGGGCGAACTCGTTGCGCGGCAGGTTGCCTTGGATGGCGGTTTGCCAGAGGACGTAAATTACCAGCGCAATCAGTGTGCCCGTCCAGATGGATTTAGCCACTTTGGGCGCGTCGCCTTTAAAGTATTTGAGCAGGCTGGAGACGTTGCCGTGGAAACCGAATGACGCAAGGCAGACGGGCAGGGCGGTGGCGGCGTAAATCCAGTAGTTGGTGCCGACGGGGGCTTGGGTGTCGAACAGGACGGGCAGTTTGGCATCGGCAATCAGGCCGCCGGTTGCCCAAATAAAGGTTAATACCATGCCGCCGATGAGGACGCTGGTGAATCGGTCGACCAAGCGTGCGGATGCCCATACGCAAAAGGCGAGAATGCCGAAGAAGACGAGTTGTCCGACGGTGAGTGAAACGTCGCCGCCCAAGGCGTTGCCGATGCCTTTGGCGGTCAGGTCGCCGCCAACGAAGATGTAGGCGTAGGTGAGCAGGTATAAAACGAAGGCGACGGCGATGCCGTTGATGATGTTCCAGCCGCGTCCGAGCAGGTCTTTGACCATCGTGTCGAAACTTGCGCCGTGCGGATAATGGGTGTTGACTTCCAAAATCATCAGGCCGCTGGAAAGCATAGAAAACCAGGTGTACAGCAACACGGCCAGCGAGCCGGTAAACCATACGCCGGATGTGGCGGTCGGGTTGGCGAGCATACCTGCGCCGATGACCGTGCCGGCGATAATCATCGCGCCGCCGAACAGTGAAGGGGTTTTGGTGGGCATATTTTGTCTTTCTGCCAGAAAAAGCGAGCCGCCATTATGCCGTAAAGTGTAAGGATTTGTAAGGCATTTGCGCCGCGCCGCCCGAAAAGGCTTTCAGACGGCATTGTGTTCCATAGTATAATCTTGGGTTTTGGAGTGGGCGGTTCGTCAGATGGGAGGGAAAATGTCCGACAAAAAATATAATGTCGATGAGGGGGAAATCGCCAAATTCAGCCGGATTGCCGACAAATGGTGGGACAAGTCGGGCGAGTTCAAAACCTTGCACGACATCAATCCGCTCCGGCTCGATTATATCGACGGACACGCGGATTTGTGCGGCAAACGGGTTTTGGACGTGGGCTGCGGCGGCGGCATCCTTGCGGAAAGCATGGCGCGGCGCGGCGCGGCGTTTGTCAAGGGTATCGACATGGCGGAGCAGTCGCTGGAAACCGCCCGCCTGCACGCGGCTTTGAACAATGTCGCCGATATCGAATACGAATGTATCCGCGTGGAAGACCTTGCCGAGGCGGAACCGCACTCGTTCGATGTGGTAACGTGCATGGAAATGATGGAACACGTCCCCGATCCCGCCGCCATCGTGCGTGCTTGTGCCAAGCTGGTCAAACCGGACGGCATGGTGTTTTTTTCCACCATCAATAAAAACCCGAAATCGTACCTGCATCTGATTGTGGCGGCGGAATATCTGTTGAAGTTTGTCCCCAAAGGCACGCACGACTGGAAAAAATTCATCGCGCCTGCCGAGCTGGCGCGGATGTGCCGTCAGGCAGGCTTGGATGTGGCGGATACGAAGGGTATGACTTACCATGTGTTGTCGCAAACTTATGCCCTGTGCGATTCGACCGATGTGAATTATATGTTTGCCTGCCGTCCGGCGTTCTGACGGCGGGTTTGCCCGTTTTTGAGCAAGTGAGTTGATATGTCTGTCTATACCAGTGTTTCCGATGATGAAATGCGCGGCTTCCTGAGCGGTTACGATTTGGGGGAATTTGTTTCCCTGCAGGGCATCGCGCAGGGGATTACCAACAGCAATTATTTTCTGACGACGACTTCGGGACGTTATGTGCTGACCGTGTTTGAAGTGTTGAAACAGGAAGAGCTGCCGTTTTTTCTGGAGCTTAACCGGCATTTGAGTATGAAGGGCGTGGCGGTTGCCGCGCCGGTTGCGCGCAAAGACGGCCGGCTTGATTCCGTTTTGGCGGGCAAGCCCGCATGCCTGGTTGCCTGCCTGAAAGGTTCGGACACCGCGCTGCCGACGGCGGAACAGTGTTTCCATACCGGCGCGATGTTGGCGAAAATGCACCTTGCCGCCGCCGATTTCCCTTTGGAAATGGAAAACCCGCGTTATGATGCGTGGTGGACAGAGGCGTGCGCCCGACTGCTGCCCGTCCTGCCGCGAGACGATGCCGCGCTGCTGTGTTCCGAAATCGATGCGCTGAAGGACAATCTCGGCAACCATCTGCCTTCGGGCATCATCCACGCCGATTTGTTCAAGGATAATGTGTTGCTTGACGGCGGTCAGGTATCGGGTTTCATCGATTTCTATTATGCCTGCCGGGGCAATTTTATGTATGACTTGGCGATTGCGGTCAACGATTGGGTAAGGACGGCGGACAATAAGTTGGATGAGGCGTTGAAAAAGGCGTTTATCGGCGGTTATGAGGGCGTGCGCCCCTTGAGTGCCGAAGAAAAGGCGTATTTCCCGACCGCCCAACGCGCCGGCTGCATCCGTTTTTGGGTGTCGCGCCTGTTGGATTTTCATTTTCCGCAGGAGGGCGAGATGACGTTTATCAAAGACCCGAACGCGTTCCGCAACCTGCTATTGAGTTTGGGTTGAGTGTGTCCGGCGTTTGACAGAAATGCCGTCTGAAAGGGTTTCAGACGGCATTTTTATGGCTGATTAAAACGAAAATGAGACGATAGCCGGGTATTTTCCATTTTATAGTGGATTAACAAAAATCAGGACAAGGCGACCGAAGCCGCAGACAGTACAGATAGTACGGAACCGATTCACTTGGTGCTTAGCACCTTTAGAGAATCGTTCTCTTCGAGCTAGGGCGAGGCAACGCCGTACTGGTTTTTGTTAATCCACTATAAATCAATGTAATCCATTCTGTTCCCGATGTTTATGCCGTCTGAAACCCATCCTGTGTCGGGCTTCAGACGGCATATTGCTTCAAAGCAGGTTTTCCGAGGCAACCCAGTTCAGAATATCGGCTTCGACCGCTTCGGGCGTGCCGGGGTTGGCGATTTTGACCCCGTATTCGCCTTCGCCCAGTTCCTCGAGGATTTCCAGTTGCGAATCGAGCATCCCTGCTTTCATGTAATGTCCTTTGCGCGACATCATGCGCTCGAGGTTGATGTCTTGCGGCGGACTGAGGTGGATGAAGGCAGCTTTGCCTTCGGCTCCGCGCAGAATGTCGCGGTAGCCGCGTTTGAGGGCGGAACAGGTTACGATGGTGTGGTTCGCACCGTTTTGCGCCTGTTTCGTCATCCAGTCGCGCAGATTGCCCAACCACGGATAGCGGTCTTCATCGGTCAGCGGAATACCCGCGCCCATCTTGTCGCGGTTGGCTTGGGTGTGGAACTCGTCGCCTTCGGCATAGGGACATTGACCGAGGTGTTTCTGCAGGGACAGCGCGGCGGTGGTCTTGCCGCAGCCGCATACGCCCATAACGACAAAATGCGTAGTCATTTACTATCCTTTCCGTCTGTCAGACGATGGCGAACAGCAGTGCGGACAAGGCAAAGCCGATGAGTGCGATGAGGGTTTGGTTGACCGTCCAGGTTTTCAGCGTGGTCGGTACGTCCATGTCCAAGAGGCGGCCGACCAGCCAGAAGCCGGAGTCGTTGAAGTGGCTGCAACCGACCGAACCTGCCGCCGTTGCCAATACGATACAGGCGAGCTGCCAGTCGGTAAAGCCGGCGGCGGCAACGGCAGGAGCCATCAGCGCGGCGGCGGTGGTCAGGGCGACGGTTGCCGAACCTTGCGCGATACGCAGTGCCAAGGCGACAAGGAAACAGCCCAAAAGGACGGGAATGCCCAAATCCGCCATGCTGTCGGCGAGTGCCTTGCCGATGCCGGAAGCGCGCAAAACGCCGCCGAACATACCGCCCGCGCCGGTAATCAGAATCACGGAACAGACGGGGGCGAGTGCGCCGTCCACGGTTTTTTCCAACGCGCTGCCGCTTTCGCCGCGTTTGCGTCCCAAGACAAACAGTGCGACCAATACGGAAATCAGAAGGGCGATCGGTGTCGAACCGATTATTTTTGCCGTCTGAACCCAGGTTTCGTCCGCACTTACGAGTTTTTCGCTGATGAGGGCCGATACGCCGGTATTCAGGAAAATCAGCAGCATGGGAATCAGCATGATGGCGACGACCGTTCCTGCTTTGGCAGGTTCTTTCGGCAGGTCGTTGTCTTGCGTGCCGCCGCTGAGCAGTTCGGGAACGGGAACATGGATGGTGCACCCCAACACTTTGCCGAGCATATAGCCGCTGAAATACCATGTGATGAAGGCGGTCGGCAGACCCAAAATCAAAACTTGGCCGATGTTCGCGCCGTAAAATTCGGAAGCGGCAATCGGGCCCGGATGGGGCGGCAGGAAGACGTGCATGACGGAAAATGCGCCGATGGAGGCAAGCGCGAAGGGCAGTACGTCCTGTTTCATGCGCCGTGCGGTGGCGAACACGATGGGCAGCATGACGATTAGTCCGGCATCGAAGAAAATCGGGAAGCCGAAAATCAGCGAGGCAACGCCCAGCGCGAACGGTGCGCGTTTTTCGCCGAACATCCGGATCAGCGCGTCCGCCAGCGACTGTGCGCCGCCGGATGTTTCGACCAGACGTCCGAGCATCGCGCCCAGGCCGACCAGAAGCGCCACGCCGCCGAGCGTGCCGCCGAAGTTTTTGACCAGTACGTCGTTGACAATGCTGCCTGTGGGCAAACCGGTTGCCAAAGCCGTCAGCAGGCTGACGATGACCAGTGTCAGCAGCGCGTGGATGCGGAATTTGACGATTAAAATCAGAATGAGGATGATTGCCGCCGCCGAAATGCCCAACAGGGTTTGCGCGGACAGCGTCTGTGTCCAGCCGTCCATTTGTAAAGCCTTTCTCTGTAATAAAAGTACAAAATTGTCAGGTTTTTTTAAGTTGTGCGAAAACGATAGCACAAATCGGGCGGTAAGTTGTTTGTCTGAAGTTATATTCCTGTTTATTTGAACGATTTATTTCAGACGGCGGGAGGAAGGCGGATACGGTATGTAGTCGGATTGAAATATACGGTATGTGGGGCTTTTGGGTACAATCGCAACATCAGTGTTTCAAGTGGGGAAGGCGATGGATGGACGGCGTTGGGCGGTATGGGGTGCTTTTGCCCTGCTGCCTTCGGCTTTTTTGGCGGTAATGGTCGTTGCGCCTTTGTGGGCGGTGGCGGCGTATGACGGTTTGGCGTGGGGCGCGGTGCTGTCGGATGCCTATATGCTCAAACGTTTGGCGTGGACGGTGTTTCAGGCGGCGGCAACCTGTGTGCTGGTGCTGCCTTTGGGCGTACCTGTCGCGTGGGTGCTGGCGCGGCTGGCGTTCCCGGGGCGGACTTTCGTGCTGCGCCTGCTGATGCTGCCGTTTGTGATGCCCACGTTGGTGGCGGGCGTGGGCGTGCTGGCTCTGTTCGGGGCGGACGGCCTGTTGTGGCGCGGACGGCAGGATACGCCGTATCTGTTGTTGTACGGCAATGTGTTTTTCAACCTTCCTGTGTTGGTCAGGGCGGCGTATCAGGGGTTTGTGCAAGTGCCTGCGGCACGGCTTCAGACGGCACGGACGTTGGGCGCGGGGGCGTGGCGGCGGTTTTGGGACATTGAAATGCCCGTTTTGCGCCCGTGGCTTGCCGGCGGCGTGTGCCTTGTCTTTCTGTATTGTTTTTCCGGGTTCGGGCTGGCATTGCTGCTGGGCGGCAGCCGTTATGCCACGGTCGAAGTGGAAATTTACCAGTTGGTCATGTTCGAACTCGATATGGCGGTTGCTTCGGTGCTGGTGTGGCTGGTGTTGGGGGTAACGGCGGCGGCAGGGTTGCTGTATGCGTGGTTCGGCAGGTGCGCGGTTTCGGATAAGGCGGTTTCCCCTGTGATGCCGTCGTCGCCGCAGTCGGTCGGGGAATATGTGCTGCTGGCGTTTGCGGCGGCGGTGTTGTCTGTGTGCTGCCTGTTTCCTTTGTTGGCAATTGTTGTGAAAGCGTGGTCGGCCGGCGAATCGTGGCGTGTGTTAATGGAAAGTGAAACGTGGCAGGCGGTGTGGAATACTTTGCGCTTCTCGGCGGCGACGGTGTATGCGGCGGCGGTTTTGGGTGTGGTGTATGCGGCGGCGGCGCGGCGGTCGGCGTGGATGCGCGGGCTGATGTTTTTGCCGTTTATGGTGTCGCCGGTTTGTGTTTCGGCGGGCGTGCTGCTGCTTTATCCGCAGTGGACGGCTTCGTTGCCGCTGCTGCTGGCGATGTATGCGCTGCTGGCGTATCCGTTTGTGGCAAAAGATGTTTTGTCGGCTTGGGATGCACTGCCGCCGGATTACGGCAGGGCGGCGGCGGGTTTGGGTGCAAACGGCTTTCAGACGGCATGCCGCATCACGTTCCCCCTCTTGAAACCGGCGTTGCGGCGCGGTCTGACTTTGGCGGCGGCAACCTGCGTGGGCGAATTTGCGGCAACCTTGTTCCTGTCGCGTCCCGAGTGGCAGACGCTGACGACTTTGATTTATGCCTATTTGGGACGCGCGGGTGAGGATAATTACGCGCGGGCGATGGTGCTGACATTGCTGTTGGCGGCGTTCGCGCTGGGCATTTTCCTGCTGTTGGACAACGGCGAAGGCGGAAAACAGACGGAAACGTTATAATGTGAACCCTTTTTCAGAGGACGGCAAAATGAGCGAGTTGGATAACATCCTTGCCCATAACCGGCAGTTTGTCGAGTCGGGCGAATATGAAAAATACTTTACCGACAAATACCCCGAACGCGGGCTGGCAGTTTTGTCCTGTATGGATGCGCGGATTATCGGGCTGCTGCCCGACGCGTTGGGTTTGAAAAACGGCGATGCCAAGCTGATTAAAAATGCCGGCGCGCTGGTTACGCACCCGTGGGGTTCGGTGATGCGGAGTCTTTTGGTTGCCGTGTTTGAATTGAAGGTCAGAGAGATTATGGTCATCGCCCATCACGATTGCGGTATGCAGGGGCTGAATGCCGAAGAATTCCTCGGGCGCGTCCGGGAAAGCCAGATTCCCGAAGACCGTATCGAAACCCTGCGTTATGCCGGTATCGACCTCGACGGCTGGCTGACCGGTTTCGACAACGTCGAAGACAGCGTGCGCCATACTGTCGAACTCATCCGCCGCCATCCGCTGATGCCGCGCCATATTGCCGTTCACGGATTGGTCATCCATCCCGTTACCGGCAAACTGACGCTGGTTGTGGACGGCAGTGTTTCAGACGGCATGGACTTATCGGAAGGAATGGAAACATCATGAAGAAAATCGGACTGTTCGGCGGCACTTTCGACCCGATACACAACGGGCATCTCCACATCGCCCGCGCCTTTGCCGACGAAATCGGCTTGGACGCGGTTGTTTTCCTGCCGACAGGCGGCCCGTATCACAAAGACGCAGCCTCCGCTTCCGCCGCCGACCGCCTTGCCATGGTCGAACTGGCGACGGCAGAAGACGCGCGTTTTGCCGTCAGCGATTGCGACATCGTCCGAGAAGGTGCAACCTATACTTTTGATGCCGTCCAAATCTTCCGCCAGCAGTTCCCATCCGCGCAACTCTGGTGGCTGATGGGCAGCGACAGCCTGATGAAGCTGCACACATGGAAAAAATGGCAGATGCTCGTGCGCGAAACCAATATCGCCGTCGCCATGAGGCAGGGCGATAGCCTGCACCAAACCCCGCGCGAACTGCACGCGTGGCTGGGCAAGTCCCTTCAGGACGGCAGCGTCCGCATCTTGTCCGCCCCGATGCATAATGTGTCGTCAACGGAAATCCGCCGCAACCTTGCCAGCCAAGGCGTTTCAGACGGCATCCCGCCTGCCGCCGCACGCTACATCCGCGAACACGGTTTGTATGAAAAATAAAGTCAAATCAGTAAGAAACGGCTATAATGCCGTCTGAAAACATCCCGTTAGGAAAATAATGAACGAACAAGAACTGCAAGACCTGCAAAAAATGGTCGGGGTCGCCGTCAACGCCCTCGAAGACATCAAAGCCAAAGACATTTCCGTTCTCGAAACGCAAGACAAAACTTCGCTGTTTGCCAGAATGATTATCGCCAGCGGCGACAGTACGCGCCAAGTCAAAGCACTGGCCAACAACGTTGCCGTCGATTTGAAAGAAGCCGGTTTTGAAATCCTCAGCACCGAAGGCGACAGCGGCGAATGGACGTTGGTTGATGCAGGAGACCTCGTCGTCCACGTTATGCTCCCCGCCGTGCGCGACTTCTATGATATCGACACCCTTTGGGGCGGCGAGAAACCGAGTTTCCACGCCGGAATGCAGAAGCCGTGGCACGCGGCAGACTGATTCCCGATGCCGTCTGAATGTTCAGACGGCATTTTCCTGTAAGGGAGAAAGCATTGAACATCACCGTTTTGGCAGTCGGCACCAAAATGCCGCGCTGGGTTGATGAGGCCGTCGCCGAATACGCCAAACGCTTCGGACGCGACGTCGCCTACGCACTCAAAGAAATCAAACCCGAAAAACGCGGCGCGGGCGTGAATGCCGCCCAAGGTATGGCGGCGGAAGAAAAACGCATCCTTGAAGCCATTCCGCAAGGCGCGTTCCTCGTCGTTCTTGACGAACGCGGCAAAGCACCGACCTCCGTCGAGCTGGCGGAACACCTCAAAAGCTGGCAGCAAAACGGCGAACACGTCTGCTTCGTCATCGGCGGCGCGGACGGAATGACCGACCGCCTCAAACAACAAGCCCGTATAATGATGCGCCTGTCCAGCCTGACCCTGCCGCACGGGATGGTGCGCGTCCTTCTGACCGAGCAGCTCTACCGCGCCGCCTCCATCCTGCACAACCATCCCTATCATCGGGAATAAGAAGGCTTTTGTCCGTATCCCTAATCGGTTAAAATTACCCCGTTATTTCTGAACACAGCAAAGGAATCCGCTATGGCACGCATGGTATTCTGCGTCAAGCTCAACAAAGAAGCCGAAGGCATGAAATTTCCGCCGCTTCCCAACGAATTGGGCAAGCGCATTTTTGAAAACGTATCGCAAGAAGCGTGGGCGGCGTGGACGCGCCACCAAACGATGCTGATTAACGAAAACCGTTTAAGCCTCGCCGATCCGCGCGCGCGCGAATACCTGGCTCAGCAGATGGAGCAGTATTTCTTCGGCGACGGCGCGGATGCCGTTCAGGGATACGTTCCGCAATAACGGTTTTCCGTTTTGAACACAGGCTGTCCGAAACTGCTTCAGACGGCCTTTAAAATACGCCGGACAACTTTATCTTCACGCAACCGGACAAATTTTGACATTGGGCAATGTTAAAATCCCCCATTATTCCCAACCGCGCTTTCAGGAGCAGATGATATGCAACACGACGTTTACGACTACACCGCGCATACGGTTTCTAAAAACACCGTCCTGCAGAAAACCTACCGCCTGCTCGGATTTTCATTCATTCCGGCTGCCGCAGGCGCGGCACTTGCCGCCAATGCCGGTTTCAATTTTTACGCCGCCTTCGGTTCGCGCTGGATAGGGTTTGCCGTCGTGTTGGCGTTTTTCTACGGTATGATCCACTTCATCGAGAAAAACCGTTACAGCAATACCGGCGTTACCCTGCTGATGGTATTCACATTCGGTATGGGCGTATTGATCGGCCCCGTGCTGCAATACGCGCTCCATATTGCCGACGGTGCGAAAATCGTCGGCATTGCCGCCGCGATGACCGCCGCCGTCTTTTTAACGATGTCCGCCTTGGCGCGCCGAACCCGGCTCGATATGAACGCGCTCGGACGCTTCCTGACCGTAGGTGCGGTCATTCTGATGGTCGCCGTGGTTGCCAATCTGTTTTTGGGTATTCCCGCACTCGCCCTGACCATTTCCGCCGGTTTTGTCTTGTTCAGTTCCTTAATGATTATGTGGCAGGTACGCACCGTCATCGACGGCGGCGAAGACAGCCACATCAGCGCGGCACTGACACTGTTTATCTCGCTTTACAACATCTTCAGCAGCCTGCTGAACATCCTGTTGTCTTTAAACGGCGAGGATTGATGTCGGTAAAACGCCGTCCGACTATGCCGTCTGAAAATGCTTCAGACGGCATTTTACTTTGGGCATACAATACGGATGCACACGCACCAACACACAGCCGACTATGAAGCCGGGAGGAATCAAATGTTACCGAATACACCGCGCCGCGCCGTTTATGCCGGCAGTTTCGATCCGCCCACATTGGGGCATCTGTGGATGATACGGCAGGCGCAATCTATGTTTGACGAACTCATCGTCGCCATCGGCATTAACCCCGACAAACGCAGCACCTATACCGTCGCTGAAAGGCAGGATATGTTGTGCGATATTACTAAAATGTTTCCCAACGTCAGAACCGATGTATTTGAAAACCGATTTCTGGTGCATTACGCCCGTGAGGTAGATGCAGGATTCATCGTGCGCGGCATCCGTTCTGCTTCGGATTACGAATACGAACGTTCCATGCGCCATATCAACAGCGACCTCGCCCCCGAAATATCCACCGTATTCCTCATGCCGCCGCGCGAAATCGCCGAAGTGTCGTCCACTATGGTCAAAGGTTTGGTCGGGCCGGAAGGCTGGACGGAAACCGTCAAAAGATATGTGCCGCCGGCCGTGTACCAAAAAATGATTGCAGAACATCAACACGAAAATTGAACCCTTCTATTTTTGCAAGGCATATATGGATATGTTGGAAATTTTGTTCCGCCATCAAGACTTCGTCGCCATCAACAAACCGGGCGGCATATCCGTCCACCAAGACAGCGGCGAGACCGGACTGGCCCGAACACTCGCCATACAGTTGGGCGTAGAGCGTGTGTGGCTGCTGCACCGATTGGACAAACAGACCAGCGGCATTTTACTGTTTGCCCTCAACAGAGAAAGCGCGTCCGCCCTTAGCGGACAGTTTGCCGGCAAAAGCATCAAAAAAACCTATTTGGCACTATCCGACCGCAAACCGTCCAAAAAGCAGGGTTGGATTAAAGGCGGAATGGAAAAATCCAGACGCGGAATGTGGAAGTTGACGCGCAATACAGAAAATATCGCCGTTACCCGATTCCACAGCATCAGTATCGCCGAAAAACTGCGGCTGTTCATCCTGGAACCGCATACGGGCAAAACGCACCAATTGAGAGTGGCGATGAAAAGTTTGGGCAGTCCGATTCTGGGTGACAGCTTATACGGCGGAACAGAATCCGAAACCATGTTTCTGTATGCATGGAAAATACAATTTGCCTACCAAAACCGACAAATCGAAATTGTTGCACCCTTAAAAAACGAATGGCAGACTGAAAATATCTCTCATGCGCTGGAAGAATTTTATATGGCAAAAGCAGGTTAATAAATATAAATTAATTTATAAACAATATGATAAATATTTTTATAAAAATTTTTCAAGAAAACGGTTGACTGCAAATCTCTTCAAGCGTATAGTTCGGTTCTTCGCTGCTGCAGAAGCG
>NZ_KV815435.1:0-5878 GCF_001814225.1 Neisseria sp. HMSC070F02
TGCACTTCAAATGCGAATCCGCCGCCGTCTGAAACGCAAATCCGCTTCAGACGGCATTCCCGACGCTTGCGGTTTAAGGGAGTTTTATTTCCAAATTGTCAATCAGGCGCGTCGTCCCCAGACAGGCGGCGGCCAAGACCACCAGTTTCTTATCTCCCGCCCGCGCCACTTCGAGCGTATCGGCGCGGCGGATTTCGACATAATCGACCACCCAGCCCGCAGCGGTCAAATGGTCGGCAGCCTGCCGCTCCAAACCTGCATAATCCAAACTGCCCTGCGCCAAGGATTCGGCAACAGCCTTTAATTCGCGGTACAGGCGCGGTGCTTCGTCGCGTTCCGCCGCACTCAAATACTGGTTGCGGCTCGACAGTGCCAACCCGTCTTCCGCGCGCCCCGTATCGACAGGCACTATTTCAACATCAAAATTCAAATCCTCGGTCAAACCTTTAATCACGGCAAGCTGCTGATAGTCTTTTTTGCCGAAACAGGCAACATCCGGCGCGACAATATTGAACAGCTTGGACACTACCGTTGCCACCCCGCGGAAATGTCCCGGACGAAACTTGCCGCACAACTCATTTTGCAGATTGGGCGGTTCGACGTTGTAACGCTGTTCCACGTTCGGATAGAGTTCTTTCTCATCGGGCGCGAAAACAACGGCAACACCCTCGGCTTCCAGCTTGTCCGCATCCTGTTGCAAAGTACGCGGATATTTGTCGAAATCCTCGCCCTGACCGAATTGCAGGCGGTTGACGAAAATGCTGACCACGACACTGTCCGCGCGTTTTTTCGCCTCACGCACAAGCGCAAGATGCCCTTCATGCAGATTGCCCATGGTCGGCACAAATGCCACCTTTCCCGCATTTTTACGCCACGCGCGCAGTTCTCGAATGGTATGTATGATTTGCATAACGGTAATCCTTATCCTTCGGGCTTCCTGCCCGACAAAACGCGCCGATTATACGCGCCGCGCACGGCAAAACAAAATGCCGTCTGAAACGGCTTTCAGACGGCATGCTGCATGTAAACCGTTCAATCTGCAAAAATATGTTCCGCAGCAGGGAAAGTTTTGGCTTTGACTTCGGCAACATACGCCCGAACCGCCGCTTGAACACTATCATGCCCCTGCATAAAGTTTTTGACGAATTTCGCCGTCTTACCCGGGAAAATGCCGAGCATATCGTGCATCACCAAAACCTGCCCGTCGCAATCCGCACCCGCGCCGATGCCGATGGTCGGACAGGAAACAGTTTCAGTTACCTTTTTTGCCAGTTCCGCCGGTACGCACTCCATCAGCACGACCGCCGCCCCCGCATCGTCATGCGCCTTGGCATCGTTAAGCAACGCCTGCGCCTTGCCGCCGCGCCCCTGAACTTTATATCCGCCGAAGGCAAACACGGATTGCGGGGTCAGACCGATGTGCGCACAAACCGGAATACCGCGCATTTGCAAAAATTCAGTCGTTTCCGCCATCCACACGCCGCCTTCGAGTTTAACCATATGCGCGCCGGCAGCCATCAGTTCGGCGGCGGCGGCAAACGCCTGCTCCTTACTCTGCTGATATGCACCAAACGGCAAATCGCTGACAATCATCGCATTTTTTGCACCGCGTGCCACACATTCGGTGTGATAGCACATATCGCGCAGGCTGACCGGCAGCGTCGACTGCCGCCCTTGAACCGCCATTCCCAAAGAATCCCCAACCAGCAGCACATCCACGCCGGCATCGTCCATCAGCGCGGCAAAACTGGATTCGTAAGCGGTCAGCATAGCGATTTTCTCGCCCGCCGCCTTCATTTTTTGCAGTGTGTTCACAGTAATCATCAGATATTGTTACCCCGCCCTTTTCAGACGGCCTTTTCAGTTTGAAACGGGCTATTATAGTGAAATGCCCGCAGCCCTGCCACCGACCGTGCCGCAAATGCAAAACAGCCCGACTGTTTTACACAATCGGGCTGTCAAATCTGGTGCCGGCACCAAGAGTCGAACTCGGGACCCCCTGATTACAAGTCAGGTGCTCTACCAACTGAGCTATACCGGCATATTGGATTGTATTACCGCACCATAAGCAAGGATGGTGCCGGCACCAAGAGTCGAACTCGGGACCCCCTGATTACAAGTCAGGTGCTCTACCAACTGAGCTATACCGGCAAAGAAAGCGAATTATGCAGGCAATGCCGCACCTTGGCAAGGAATTTATCCGAAAGCCCCGGCAAATCCGAATAAGTAATTTATTTGAAAAGAAATTAATTTGAAGCAGGACAACCATCGGCATTCTGATAAAATATCTGCCTTTCAAACCGACCGTTCACACCGATGGCAAGACATCCCTACCGCCGCCTGCGTCCTGCAAAATCCAGCTTTCCCGAAGTCGGCATTTCCGAAGAAGGCAATATCCGTTCGCTTCACTTGGGCAGCGACACCATCCAAAGCTCAATGAACCTCGACCACCCGTCCGAGCTGGTACTCTCTTACAGCCGTGCCATGATGGGATGGCTGCTGTTTACCGACGCTCTTCCGCAGCATATCACCCAAATCGGCTTGGGCGGCGGTTCGTTTGCACGCTGGATAGACACCTACCTGCCCGACACGCGCCAAACCGCCGTGGACATCAACCCGCAGGTCATCGCCATTGCCCGCAGCCTGTTCGAGTTGCCTTTCGAGGGCGAGAAATTTGAAATTATCGAAGCAGACGGTGCAGAATATATCAAAGTCTTCCGCCACAACACCGATGTGATTTTGGTGGACGGGTTCGACGGCGAACAAATCATCGATGCGCTGGTTGAAGAACCGTTTTTCCGAGACTGCCGAAACGCACTCTCTTCAGACGGCATATTCGTAACCAACTGGTGGAGCGGCGACAAACGCTACCAACGCTTCATCGAACGGTTGTTGAGCGTTTTTGAAGGGCGCGTCTTGGAACTTCCTGCCGAAAGCCACGGCAATGTCGCGGTAATGGCCTTCCAAAGCAGCCCCAAAGAGCAAAACATAGACAAACTCAAAAAACGTGCCGACAAACTGAGCAACGCATACGGATTGGACTTCCACCGCATGCTCGCCGACCTGAAAGCATCCAACCCCAACAACGGCAAGCATTTCTACCTTTAAGCAACTATCTTCATGACCGCATTGGAACATGCGGAAAATCAAGAGGAAATCATTATGCTGAAACCCGAAACCATACACATATCCGGTCCTGCCGGCATTTTAGAAACCATCCATATCCCGTCCGAACAAGTATCGGCACGCGGTGTTGCCGTCATCAATCATCCCAACCCCCTACAAGGCGGGACAAACACCAACAAAGTCATCCAAACTGCCGCCAAAGCCTTAAGCAAACTCGGCTTCCACTGCTACCTGCCCAACCTTCGCGGCGTAGGCAATAGCGAAGGCACACACGATTACGGACACGGCGAAACGCAAGACTGCCTCGCCGTCATCGACTATGCCCGCGCCCAACATCCCGAAGCCCCCGAATTTGCCTTATCCGGCTTCTCCTTCGGCGGCTATGTCGCCACATTTGCCGCACAAGCGCGCATACCCGACCTGTTACTGCTCATCGGCGCGGCAGTCTGCCACTATACCGGCCGCCCCGAGCCGTCCGCCGTTCCCAATGTTGCCAAAACGCTGATGATACACGGCGCGGAAGACGAAGTCGTCGAAATCGGGAAAGCACTGAAATGGGCGGAACCGCAAGATTTGCCCGTCATTACCATCGCCGGTTCCACGCATTTCTTTCACGGCAAACTCATCGTCCTGCGCGACACCATCCTCCGCTTCGCGCCCGTATGCCTGAACGGATAAAACCCCTTTCAGACGGCATCGATAATGTAAAACCCGTATCGGCGGCATCCGCCGATACGGGTTTGCGTTCCCTCTCATTATAGGCAAAATCCGCTGCAAAACACCCTTTCCCGACCCGACAAAGGATCTGCAAACGCAATCTTTTTTGCCAATAGCTTCAAAGGTTTCCGATAATCCTCGCTGCCCGCTTCAGACGGCACGGGATAGAGCGCGTCATTCAATAACGGCATACCCAAGCCCATCATGTGTACGCGCAACTGGTGTTTCTTGCCGGTATGCGGCGTAAGGCGGTAAAGGCTGAATTCCCCCCTGTTTTCAATTAGTTCAACCGTCGTATGTGCATTTGATTCGCCTTCCGCCTCTTGCGTCGTAAAAAATTTTTCACCCCTTACCAAACGCGAAACCACATCAAGCGGATACGGCAAATCCGTCCTTGTCGGGGCAAGCGCCTCATACGTTTTCCATACCGTTTTGTTTTGAAACATCGTCTGATAAGCCCCCCGCGTGGCAGGATTGTGCGACAGCAGCATCACGCCTGCCGTATCCTTGTCCAAGCGGTGCAGCGGCGTAATGTCTTCAACATTCAAATGCTGCAATTCGGGACGCAGGCGCAGACGTGTGAGCAGCGTTTCCCTTAAAAAACGCCCGCTGGGGATGACGGGCAGAAAATGCGGCTTGTCCACCACAATCAAATGCTCATCAATATGCAAAATCTTTTCTTCAAACGGAATACGCGGCTCATCCTCACTGCTGGTTTCCCGATAATAAAACATCACCTTACCCGGCTCGAACAAAGTATGTTCGTCCAACGCCGCACCATCCGAACCGACCACAAAACCGCTGTTCAACCGCCTGCGCCAATCGTCCGCGCCCACAAAAGGAAAGCGGATGCACAGAAAATGCAGCAGCGGCAGCCCGTAAAACTGCTTTTCATGCGGCAGCACCAAATAACTGGGTTTGACACCGTTCAACAGCGGAAGAGGATTGTTGCGTTTTTTCATGCGGCGGATTGTAACCGTTTTTCACAAACTTTTCAGACGGCATATCAAAACATAATTGATAAAAACAAACATATTGTTTTTTATGATTTAAAAATTTATTTAGACAAAATTATCGGATATTCATTACTATTCTTAAATAAGAATTAATATCAATAGGAGAAATATGAAGCGCATCTTTTTGCCCGCCTTGCCCGCCATCCTGCCTTTATCCGCTTATGCCGACCTGCCCTTGACGATTGAAGACATAATGACTGACAAGGGCAAATGGAAACTGGAAACTTCCCTTACCTACCTGAATAGCGAAAACAACCGCGCCGAACTTGCCGCACTGGTTTACATCCAAACCGGCGCAACCTCGTTTATCCCCATTCCGACCGAAATCCAAGAAAACGGCAGCAATACCGATATGCTCGTTGGCACGCTCGGTTTGCGCTACGGACTGACCGGGAATACCGACATTTACGGCAGCGGCAGCTATCTGTGGCACGAAGAACGCAAACTCGACGGCAACAGCAAAACCCGCAACAAACGGATGTCCGACGTATCCCTCGGCATCAGCCACACTTTCCTTAAAGACGACAAAAACCCCGCCCTAATCAGCTTTCTTGAAAGCACGGTTTACGAAAAATCGCGCAACAAAGCCTCGTCGGGAAAATCCTGGCTCATCGGCGCCACCACCTACAAAGCCATAGATCCGATTGTCCTTTCCCTCACCGCCGCCTACCGTATCAACGGCAGCAAAACCCTTTCAGACGGCATCCGCTACAAATCGGGCAACTACCTGCTGCTCAACCCCAACATCTCATTTGCTGCCAACGACAGAATCAGCCTGACCGGAGGCATCCAATGGCTGGGCAGGCAGCCCGACCGGACGGACGGCAAACGGGAATCCTCCAGAAACACATCCACCTACGCCCATTTCGGCGCAGGTTTCGGTTTCACCAAAACCACGGCTTTAAACGCATCCGCACGTTTCAACGTTTCAGGGCAAAGCAGTTCCGAACTGAAATTTGGCGTACAGCATACATTTTAAGCAGGTTTTGATTTTCCAACCTTGTAATCCAAAGGAGTTA
>NZ_KV815435.1:5978-44399 GCF_001814225.1 Neisseria sp. HMSC070F02
TGCTGTCTATGATTGCCCCCGCAATGGCAAACGGATTGGACAATCAGGCATTTGAAAAATACGTATTCCACACGCAGGCAGATGCGCCGATGCAGTTGGCTGAGCTTTCTCAAAAGGAGATGAAGGAGACTGAGGGGGAGTGGATTCCTAATGCTGTTGGAGGCATTATGGGAGGAGTTGGAGGGCATTTCAGCTATATGGCTAGTGCTATTGCTAGTGGCTCGTATAATCGAGAGGCACATTGGACAGCAATTGGAGGTGGTGCGTTAATTGGTGCGATGAACCCTATTAACGGAGGAAGAGCACTGATTAATGGTATGCGAGGTGTAGCAGTGGGGACTGTTGCTGGTGGCATAAATGGTTATGCAGGTTCTACGGGTAAGAACACTGACATTCGCCGTTAAATAATAAATAAACCAACTTCCAACCAAACCTGCTATCGGTTTGGTTGGAAGTGAGAGGAGGTAAGGTAGTGTTTGCTGTTATTTTCTTTTCGACATTGGGCTGTATTTTAGCATGGATAAGAGATATTCCTAAAATAAAATCAAAAAAAATTTTGGCAAGATCCTTATATATTATAGGAATAATAAATGTAATAATCAGCTATGTATTAATTAAAAATATATTGGTTTCTGTTTCGGATGGAGGTGGAATAAAATATGTTGCAATATATTTATCAAATCTTTTTTTTTGGACAGTATTGATGTATGTTCTTGTGAAAAGATTATCTAAAAAGCCAAGCTGAAACCCAGTACACAACTCATCAATAAAAATCCCTTTTGCACGGAACAATGACAATATTCAAATTGCTGGATTTGCAATCTGATTTACCTATTGAAATTGGGTGTGCAACATACGTTCTAAGCAGGGCTTTGATTTTCCAACCTTGTAATCCAAAGGAGTTATTATGAAAAAACAAATTACCGCAGCCGTAATGATGCTGTCTATGATTGCCCCCGCAATGGCAAACGGCTTGGACAATCAGGCATTTGAAGACCAAGTGTTCCACACGCGGGCAGATGCACCGATGCAGTTGGCGGAGCTTTCTCAAAAGGAGATGAAGGAGACAGAGGGGGCGTTTCTTCCATTGGCTATCTTGGGTGGTGCTGCCATTGGTATGTGGACACAGCATGGTTTTAGTTATGCAACGACAGGCAGACCAGCTTCTGTTAGAGATGTTGCTATTGCTGGCGGATTAGGCGCAATTCCTGGTGGTGTAGGCGCCGCAGGAAAGGTTGTTTCCTTTGCTAAATATGGACGTGAGATTAAAATCGGCAATAATATGCGGATAGCCCCTTTCGGTAATAGAACAGGTCATCCTATTGGAAAATTTCCCCATTATCATCGTCGAGTTACGGATAATACGGGCAAGACTTTGCCTGGACAGGGAATTGGTCGTCATCGCCCTTGGGAATCAAAATCTACGGACAGATCATGGAAAAACCGCTTCTAACTCCTCCTTTTTTTCTATTTGAAGATGTGTCTTTGGATATATTTCAAGGATTGTCGGAATTGGAAAAGAAAATAGAGCCGCAGGATTTGATGGATGATGTTTACCGTGCTTTTGATTCGGTTGGAAATATTCTGAATTTCCGTATAGTAGAAAAAGAGCAAAAAGGGTTTTGGGTAAGTACCAAAATCAAAACAGTTGTATTTGATTCGGCAGATATGTCTTCTGATGATCTTTTTCTGAAATGCTTACAGTCTTCATATAAGGCTTATTTTGAAACTGAACCTGCCGGTTTAGATAAACGGCAGCTGATGAAAACGTTAATTCAAAAATGCGGATTCAGTTGTTGACGAAAAAATGGATTCTGAACTAACAGAAACTGATTTCGACCATGTATGAGGTAAAAAATGTCTTTCGGCTATTTGATTGCAACATCGCAACCTTGCGAATTGTTGACAAAATCTCGAGGTGAAACTTTTTCTTTAATTATGGATAAGATGGATTTATTTCAGATTTTGTGAAGGAAATATTTATACAATAAGGAAGAATGAAACTGAATCTTGTCTTACAGAAAGAGGAGGCGAATGGTTGAAACATATTTATGAATTTAATCGGGGAAGTTTTATTTTTTCTTATGTGCTTCTAAAAAAGAGAGAAAGCGAAGAGAATTTTGCAGAAATTGTTTTAAAATCAATAAAAAATAATAAAATTTTGACAGTTAAGGTACGGTCAGGCTTGCATTTTGACTTAAGAAATATTTATCGTATTGAGATGTAATAATGCAATTGATATGTGCCGATTGGACAGGTATAGGAAATTTTATGAAAACCTTCGAAAAAACATGGTCTGCACAATATCGGGATATGGAAATTTCAGTACGGAATTTTTGGAATTTGGAGCGGACAGGGGCGGAAGTCTATATCAAGGCGGGTTTATCATAACGAAGCCGAAATGGCGTCTGCATCTTTGCGTTAGCTAATGGGGGAATACCTGGAATTTGAAGAAAGCGGTACGAAAATTACCGTTGAAATCGGCAGCGCGTGGCATTTTAATGAAACTATAAGAAATATTAATACACATTTAAGAGGTACGAAACTTCCAGGTTCTAACTGGAGAGCTCAAGATAAGGGGCATTTTCATCTTTGGAAAAGATAATAGATTTTAAGGTAAGGGAGACTAATTTTAATCAGGCATGGCGTGTTATACGCGCCATGCAAATAGATAATATATCCGATGAACAGGTTGTGATTGTCAGAATGTCTTGTTATCTTAAGAAAGATGAAATTTTTAAGAATATAGAAAGATATGGATATCAGTCATCAGATATTAAGAAAATTAGTCCTCCTTTTCCATTAAATATTTTACCTGTTCCCAAACCTTATTATTTTTATCTTTATGATACCCATTTGAATCAAATTTATGATTTGGCTTGGTCATGTAATGATTTTTTAATGTTTGAAATATTTATTTTGGATAGGGAAAGCATCAAATATATAGATAAAGATAAACTTTTTAAATCTGGAGAAACACTATATTCGAATTTTAAATCTATTAAAAATCAATGCAAAAATTATTTTTTTTGCGGTTTTGATTTTGATGCCCCTTACTTTAAAAGCGGTGTGAGTCAGGTGGCAGATTATAATTTTGTTCCTGATGCATTTTCTTTATTCTTTATTTAATCAAATTATTTGAATAAGCGTAGGGTGGGCACTTGCTGCCCACGCGTTCTGTTTCAAGTTTATTATTGGGTGAATATTTGGAATTTGAAGAAAACGGTACAAAGATTGCTGCGGAAATCGACAGTGCATGGCATTTTTTGGGCGCGGCTTGTCGGATTTCAATAAATGGAAAGTATTATGCGGGTAATCGGATTGTTTGGTTTGCCAAAAAAGCCGAAAGCTAGGAATAATTTGACAAGGGCAGCCTGAAAGATTTTCAGGCTGCCCTTTATGTGGACAATATGATGAAGTTCAAATATGTTTTTCTGTTGGCGTGTGTTGTCGTTTCTTTATCTTATCGTTTGAATGCTGCACCGATGTTTAACGATAATCCTGTTGTTTACGGAAAAATCAAAGTGCAGAGTTGGAAAGCGCGGCGGGATTTCAATATTGTAAAGCAGGATTTGGATTTTTCCTGCGGGGCGGCTTCGGTGGCGACGCTTTTGAACAATTTTTACGGGCAAACGCTGACGGAAGAAGAAGTGTTGAAAAAGCTGGATAAGGAGCAGATGCGCGCGTCGTTTGAGGATATGCGGCGCATTATGCCAGATTTGGGTTTTGAAGCGAAAGGCTATGCCCTGTCTTTCGAGCAGCTTGCACAGTTGCAAATCCCCGTCATCGTGTATCTGAAATACCGCAAGGATGATCATTTCTCGGTATTGCGCGGTATAGACGGCAATACGGTTTTGCTTGCCGACCCGTCGCTGGGTCATGTTTCAATGAGCAGGGCGCAGTTTTTGGATGCTTGGCAAACCCGTGAGGGAAATTTGGCAGGTAAGATTTTGGCGGTCGTGCCGAAAAAAGCCGAGACAATTTCAAATAAATTGTTTTTCACACATCATCCCAAGCGGCAGACAGAGTTTGCAGTCGGACAAATCAGGCAAGCACGTGCAGAGTAAGTCAAATGCCGTCTGAAAACTGTTTCAGACGGCATTTTTACCCGTCCGCAAACCATCTCTATCCTCACAAGCCCTTAAAAATCCGCTATAATCGCCCGCAATTTGATTTAAGCATTCTTACTTGAAATGGCACAAAAAATCCAATCCGTCAAAGGCATGAACGACCTTCTGCCTGTCGAGCAAAAAGATTTCAAACTGACGGCTGCGTTTTGGCAGGCGTTTGAAGATACGGTCGGCCGCTGGACACGCGCTTACGGTTATCAGCAAATCCGTACGCCGATTGTCGAGCAAACCGGTTTGTTTGTCCGCTCCATCGGCGAAGAAACCGATGTGGTCGGCAAGGAAATGTACACCTTCTCCGATTCAAACGATTCTTTGAGTTTGAGCCTGCGTCCTGAAGGTACGGCTTCTTGTCTGCGTGCGGTGGTCGAACACAACCTTCTGTACAATAGCCCGCAAAAGCTGTGGTATATGGGGCCGATGTTCCGCCGCGAGCGTCCGCAAAAAGGCCGTTATCGTCAGTTCCATCAGGTCGGTATCGAAGCTTTGGGTTTTGAAGGTCCGGATATTGATGCGGAAATCATCGCGATGTCTGCCGACTTATGGGAAAAATTGGGTATCCGCGAATACCTGACTTTGGAAATCAACAGCTTGGGCAACCGTGAGGAGCGAGCGGCACACCGTGCGGCGTTGGTTGAATATTTGACACGCTATGAAGATAAATTGGACGAAGACAGCAAACGCCGTCTGAAAACCAATCCTTTGCGTGTTTTAGATACGAAAAACCCTGATTTGCAGGAAATCTGCAACGCCGCGCCGCGTTTGGTGGATTATTTGGGCGAGGCTTCGCAAAACCACTATGCACGCTTCAAGGCGATGTTGGACGGTTTGGGTATCCAATATATTGAAAATCCGCGCTTGGTTCGCGGTTTGGATTATTACAATCAGACGGTTTTTGAGTGGACGACCGACAAACTCGGCGCGCAGGCAACTGTGTGCGGCGGCGGCCGTTACGATGGTTTGATTGAGGAACTTGGCGGCAAACCTGCGCCGTCCATCGGCTTTGCGATGGGCATCGAACGGCTGCTGCTTTTGGTGAGCGAATACGGCTCGCTGGAAGTGAACGCTGCGCCTGATGTCTATGCAATGCACCAAGGCGAAAGGGCGGACTTGCAGGTGATGAAATACGCGCAAGCCTTGCGCGCGCAAGGTTTCAATGTAATGCAGCATTCCGGCTATCAAAGCCTGAAAGCGCAAATGAAAAAAGCCGACAACAGCGGCGCGCGCTTTGCCCTGATTGTCGCGCAAGACGAACTGGCGAACGGTACGGTTACGCTCAAAGACATGAACGGCGCACACGGTCAGCAAACTGTCGCCGCCGAGGATTTAACCCATACTTTACAACAATGGAAGAACGCATAAATGGCAGCCCATCTCGAAGAACAACAAGAGTTAGACAACTTTAAATATTTTTGGAAAACCACGGGCAAATGGCTGTTTGCCGTGCTGATTTTGGCGGCGCTCGGCTACTTGGGATACACGGTTTACCAAAACCGTGCGGCTTCCCAAAATCAGGAAGCCGCTGCCATATTGGCAGAAATCGTAGAAAAGGCGCAAAACAAAGCCCCGCAAAGCGAAATCAATGCCGAATTGACCAAACTCCAACAAAGCTACCCGCATTCCATTTCCGCCGCCCAAGCCACGCTGATGGCGGCGGCAACCGAATTTGACGCGCAGCGTTACGATGTTGCTGAAGGCCATTTGAAATGGGTGTTGTCCAACCAAAAAGACAGCCTGATTCAAGCGTTGGCGGCACAGCGTCTGGGCGTTGTGTTGTTGCAACAAAAAAAATACGATGCCGCACTTGCCGCGCTCGACACGCCGGTTGAAGCGGACTTCGCCCCCCTGCTGATGGAAACCAAAGGCGATGTCTATGCCGCACAGGGAAAAAGCCAGGAAGCCTTAAAAAACTACGGACAGGCTTTAGAAAAAATGCCTCAAGATTCTGTCGGTCGCGAATTGGTTCAAATGAAACTTGATTCGCTGAAATAAATGCCGTCTGAAATGCCGTCCATTATTTATCAGACGGCATTTTACCCTCCCTCTTTATGGCCTCTTGCCGTGAAGAACCTATTTACCGTGTCCAACGGACACCTGCTCGTGTTCAGTTCTCCCGAACGGCACTTGACACAGAAAGACCCAATAATGAAACCCACCATCGCGCTTGTCGGCCGCCCTAACGTCGGCAAATCTACTTTATTCAACCGTTTGACGCGCACCAAAGACGCACTCGTACACGACCTGCCCGGCCTGACCCGCGACCGCCATTACGGACACGGCAAAGTCGGCAGCAAACCTTATTTGGTCATCGATACCGGAGGTTTCGAGCCGGTTGTGGACAGCGGCATTTTGCACGAAATGGCAAAACAAACCTTGCAGGCTGTCGATGAAGCTGATGCGGTTGTGTTTTTGGTGGACGGCCGTACCGGCCTGACCCCGCAAGACAAAATCATTGCCGACCGCCTGCGCCAAAGCCCGCGCCCTGTTTATCTGGCGGTAAACAAAGGCGAAGGCGGCAACAGGGCCGTGCTTGCCGCCGAGTTCTACGAACTTGCTTTGGGCGACCCTTATG
This sequence comes from Neisseria sp. HMSC070F02, assembly GCF_001814225.1. Classification (NCBI taxonomy): domain Bacteria; kingdom Pseudomonadati; phylum Pseudomonadota; class Betaproteobacteria; order Neisseriales; family Neisseriaceae; genus Neisseria; species Neisseria sp. HMSC070F02. The sequence goes on from NZ_KV815435.1 coordinate 12,678, forward strand.
TTATTTCAGGTGCGCACGGCGATGGCGTGTATTATCTGATTGAAGATATTTTGGAAACCTTCCCAGAGCCGGAAGCCGAAGAAGCCGATGCAAAACATCCCGTCTTTGCCGTCATCGGCCGTCCGAACGTCGGCAAATCCACACTGGTTAACGCCATCCTCGGCGAAGAGCGCGTGATTGCTTTCGATATGGCAGGCACGACACGCGACAGCATCCACATCGATTTCGAACGCGAAGGCAAACCGTTTACCATCATCGATACCGCAGGCGTGCGCCGTCGCGGCAAAGTGGATGAAGCAGTAGAAAAATTCTCCGTTATCAAAGCGATGCAGGCGGTTGAAGCGGCAAACGTCGCTGTTTTGGTATTGGACGCGCAGCAGGACATCGCCGACCAAGATGCGACGATTGCCGGTTTTGCTTTGGAAGCAGGCCGCGCCTTGGTGGTTGCCGTCAACAAATGGGACGGCATCAGCGAAGAGCGTCGCGAGCAAGTGAAACGCGATATCAACCGCAAACTGTATTTCCTCGATTTTGCCAAGTTCCACTTTATTTCCGCATTGAAAGAGCGCGGTATAGACGGTTTGTTTGACAGCATTCAGGCTGCCTACAACGCGGCGATGATTAAGATGCCGACGCCGAAAATCACGCGCGTATTACAAAGCGCGATCGAGCGTCAGCAACCGCCGCGTGCCGGCTTGGTGCGTCCGAAAATGCGTTATGCCCACCAAGGCGGCATGAACCCTCCCGTAATTGTGGTACACGGCAATTCGCTGCACGCGATTTCCGACAGCTATACGCGCTATCTGACCCAAACGTTCCGCAAAGCCTTCAACCTGCAAGGCACGCCGTTGCGGATTCAATACAATGTTTCGGAAAACCCGTATGAAAATGCGGAAGACAAACCGAAGAAAAAACCGCTGCGCCGCGTCAGCCTGAGCAACCGTATTGAGAAACGCGAAGGCCGCAAAGAAGAGAAAAACCGCTTCAAGAAGAAAACCAAAGTCAGTGTGAAAAAACAATTCAGCAAATAATTCCCGACATTTCAAACAATAGGAAACATTATGTGGTTCAAGCAGATTAGTTTTTATCCGCTCAACAAAGAAAAGCTGCCTGAGGCGGACGTACTTGCCGACAAACTTGCTGAAGCTGAATTTACCCATTGCCAAGGCTTAGACTGGTTCAGCGAAGGCTTTACCGCACCGGTTTCATTCTCCCCTGAACTCGTTTTCCCTGCCGACTTTACCTTGCGCGTCGCCCTGAAAAAAGAAGAAAAAGTCCTGCCTGCCGGCGTCATCCGCGATATTTTGGAAGAGAAGGTAGCGGAAATCCAAAACAATGAAGCCCGCAATGTCGGCCGTAAAGAAAAACAAGAGCTTAAAGAGCAAATTACAGACGACCTGCTGCCCCGAGCGTTTACCCGCAGCAGCCGTACAGAAGCGGTGTTTAACACCCGCCACGGCTACCTGCTCGTCAATAACGCGGCTTCCGCCAAAGCAGAAAACATCCTGACCAAGCTGCGCGAAGCTTTGGGCGGTTTGGAAGCCTCGCTGCCGAATACCAAGCAATCGCCCTCTTCCTTGATGACCGGCTGGCTGTTGCAAGGGCATTGCGAAGGCGGTTTTGAATTAGACAGCGATTGCGAACTCAAAGGTACGGGCGATATTGTTCCCGTCGTCAAAGTATCCAAACAAGATTTAACCGCCGACGAAGTGGTTCAACACGTCAAAAACGGTAAAACCGTTACCCAACTGGGCTTGGTGTGGCGCGAACAAATTGCCTTTATCCTCACTCAAGACTTCACACTCAAGCGCATCCAATACCTCGACGTATTGCAGGAAGAAGCCGAAAGCAACGGCGACGATGCCGCCGGCCTTGCCTTCGCCTCGCAAATCCTGATGGCTGAATCCGTCAGCACCATGTTGGAAGAGCTGGTTTCCTATTTGGGCGGCTGGCAAGATTGATTTTTCAGACGGTTTTTACACGACAAAATACCGTCAACCAAAATCCAATGGAATAACCCTTATGCTTAAACATCTCGCATTCCTACTGCCCGCCATGATGTTCGCCCTCCCCGCCGCGTCCGCCGTTCTGACTTCCTATCAAGAACCCGGCTGCACCTACGAAGGCGATGTCGGCAAAGACGGTAAACCCGCCGGCAAAGGCACATGGCGCTGCCAAGACGGGCGCAACTATACCGGTTCGTTTAAAAATGGCAAATTCGACGGACAAGGCGTTTATACCGTTGCCGCCAACCGCGAAATATTTATCGAACCGTTCAATTCCGACAGTACCAAATTCCGCAACATGGTACTCTCGGGCACGTTCAAAAAAGGCTTGGCACACGGCAGATTTACCGTCTCGCAAAACGGCGAAACCCTCTTCATTATGAAATGCGAAAACGGCATGATTAAAGAAGTGAAACTGCCTAAAAACAAATAAGCCCCGTTTTCAGACGGCATCCCCCAATGCTTTGTCCGAACACTGCAAGAAACAAGGAAAACATTATGAGCATCAAGTCCGACAAATGGATACGCCGAATGAGCGAAGAATTCGGCATGATCGACCCTTTCGAGCCGAACCAAATCAAAGAAGCCGACGGCAAACGCATCATCTCCTACGGTACGTCCAGCTACGGCTACGACATCCGCTGCGCAAACGAATTTAAAATCTTCACCAACATCAACAGCACCATCGTCGATCCCAAAAACTTCGACCCGAAAAACTTCGTTACCGTTGAAGACGACTGCTGCATCATCCCGCCCAATTCCTTCGCACTGGCGCGCACGGTCGAATATTTCCGCATCCCGCGCAACGTCCTGACCGTCTGCTTGGGCAAATCCACCTACGCCCGCTGCGGCATTATCGTCAACGTTACCCCGTTCGAACCGGAATGGGAAGGCTACGTTACCCTCGAATTTTCCAACACCACCCCCCTGCCCGCCAAAATCTACGCAGGCGAAGGCGTGGCGCAAGTCCTCTTCTTCGAGAGCGACGAAATCTGCGAAACCTCATACAAAGACCGCAACGGCAAATATATGGGGCAAACCGGCGTTACCCTGCCCAAAGCCTGAAATATAAATGCCGTCTGAACCCTTATCGTCGGGTTTCAGACGGCATTTGCCGTTCACCTCAAATCAGAACTGAACCGTCCCATTGACGCTGATGCTGATTTCCTCCACACCAGGCGCGGCGGAATCCGCACCCTCCATATTGACGCTTGCCGCCATCGGCATGGCACGAAGCATTTTTGCCTGAGCAGCTCCCCCTCCCGCGATATGGCTGCCGATGTGTCCCAAATTCAATTTGACGATTTTATAACCGGACGCACCCAAAACGCCCGCCAACTTTTCGGCACGCGCCTTGAAACGCAAAACGGCATCCTTGCTGACCTGATCGATGACCTCGTTGCGGCGTTCGCGCGACACATGGAAATCCGTATATTCCAACGCGGCATCTGCTTGAATATCGGCAATAAAACGGTTTAACTCATCAAAATCTCTACCTTCGACCTTAAATTCCGCACGCTCCTCCCAGCCTGTTTGAATGCGTCTGCCGTTGGTATATTGATAGCGCGGCATCGCACTGCGCGATACCAATTCGGTTTTAAAGCTGCCGTTTTTCAATTTTCTGTTAAAACTGTTGAATTTTTTAACAAACTCGGCATTGACGGCATTTTTGTCCCGTCCTTCCGCCGCCACTTGGAAACGTGCGGACATTGTATCCTGAGCCACCTCGACACCCGCCGATTCGGAAAATTCGACAATATTGTAATTCAATGCTTCAGCCGCTGCCGGAAAAGATACCGCCAATAGGGAAGCCGCCAAAATAGAACGCAACATATCCGTATCCTCACTCATAAAACCGCCAATCTAGCATATCGGCGCGCTAAATTGCATTAGCGTAAGGCAACAATTTAAATATTCGGTCTGCGTCTGTCTTATAATAACCGCCTTTCCGATACGGAATCCCACTATGCCCAAACCCTTGCACGTCCTCGTCATCCCCTCATGGTATCCGCAATCCGAACAGGATGTGGACGGGATTTTTTTCAAAATCAGGCACTGGCATTGCAGAGGAAAGGCATCAAAACCGCCGTGCTTGCACCGATGTTCCGCTACTTGCGGAAAGAAACAGCAAGCATCCTGACCGACCTTACGGTTTTGCAAAATATCGGCAAAGCGGTTTGGACATCTATGCATGGCACGGCATATATTTCTTCCCCCGCTTTCCGTTCATCGACATCGACCGCATCCGCTGGGTGCGCGTGGGTTTGAAAGCCTTCAAACACTACATCCGCGAAAACGGGCTGCCCGACCTGATTCACGCCCACCGCATGAACTATGCCGGCATACTCGCCCAAAAAATTTCCCAAAAATACGGCATCCCCTATGTCGTCACGAAACACAGCAGCACCATTACGCGCGGTCTGATCCGTCCCCACCAATGGCAGCCTATGAAAAATGCGGCGGCGCACGCCGCCGCACGTCTCGCCATCAGCCGCCATTTCGCACACGTCCTGCAACACAAATACGGCTGCGAATGGCAGTACCTCCCCAACATACTGGGCGGAATATTCAACCGACCGTTTGAACAAAGAGAAAAAAACAACAAACCGCATTTCGTGTTCTGCACCGTCTCGCACCTTCGCCGTCTCAAAGGACACGATGTCCTGCTCACTGCCTTTGCCCGGGCGTTGGCACAATGCCCGCAACTGCGTCTAAACATCGGCGGCAGCGGACAGGAAGAACAGCGGCTGAAACAGCAGGCGGCAGACTTGGGCATTACCCATGCCGTTACATTTTTGGGCGCACTGCAACCCGAAGCAGTCTTGGATTTGATGAAGAACAGCGACGCATTTGTCCTTGCCAGCCGCACCGAAACCTTCGGCGTGGTCTATATCGAAGCACTGTCCCAAGGATTGCCCGTCATTGCAACACGCTGCGGCGGTGCGGAATCTATTGTTTCAGACGGCAACGGATATTTGGTTCCTGTTGACGACGACGATGCCCTTGCCGACGCACTCATCAAAATGTATGAACACCACTCTGATTTCGAACCTGCCCGACTTAGAGAAAACTGTCTGAACGAATTTGGCGAAAATGCCGTTATAGGCAGGTTGATCGGCATTTTCCGACAGGCAATCGCAGAATACGGTAAGAAAATACCGGTGAAATATAGTGGATTAACAAAAATCAGGACAAGGCGAACGAAGCCGCAGACAGTACAGATAGTACGGAACCGATTCACTTGGTGCTTAGCACCTTTAGAGAATCGTTCTCTTCGAGCTAGGGCGAGGCAACGCCGTACTGGTTTAAATCTAATCCACTATAGATTAAAATCACACAATATCCAACTATTCGGACCTTCATATGACACATACCGTCCACCTGCATTTAGAAGAAACCGACAACTTGGCGTTGCAGCGTCTGTGCGGTTCTTTTGACAACAACCTTGATTTACTTGCTAAAGCACTCGATATCCACATCAGCCGCCGTTTTGAACATTTCACTTTCAACGGCGCATTTGCACACGCCGGCAAACGCGCACTGCTCAAACTCTTGGAAACGGCGCAGACGCGCGACCTAAACGACGGCGACATCAGGCTTGCCGCCGTCGAAGCCCAAACCGAAGATGCCGGTCATCAAGAAAAAAACCATGACCACGCCTATTATTTCCGTACCAAACGCGGCAGCATCGGCGGCAGAACGCCACGGCAGAACGGCTATATCCGCGCCCTACTCAACCACGACATCGTATTCGGTCTCGGGCCGGCAGGTACGGGCAAAACCTATCTCGCCGTCGCCGCCGCCGTCGATGCGATGGAAAAACACCAAGTCGAACGCATCATTTTAGTGCGGCCTGCCGTCGAAGCCGGCGAGAAACTGGGTTTTCTGCCCGGTGACCTGACCCAGAAAGTCGATCCCTACCTTCGTCCGCTTTATGATGCCCTCTATGACCTGATGGGCTTTGACCGTGTCACCAAGCTGATTGAAAAAGGCCTGATTGAAATCGCCCCGCTCGCCTATATGCGCGGCAGGACGCTCAACGGCGCATACATCATCCTCGACGAAGCGCAAAACACCACGCCCGAACAAATGAAAATGTTCCTGACCCGCATCGGCTTCGGCGCGAAAGCCGTCATTACCGGCGACACCAGCCAAATCGACCTGCCCAAAAACATCAAATCGGGATTAAAAGATGCGCGTGAGAAACTGCACGGCGTGGAAGGGCTGTATTTCCACACCTTTACCGGCGAAGACGTTGTCCGGCATCCTTTGGTGCAAAAAATCGTCGAAGCCTACGAATCGGCAGAACACGACTGACATTCCAATGCCGTCTGAAACCCGATGCATGGAAAATCGGGCAGAGAAAAACAGATACGGAAGCCAAGCTCCGTATCCGTTTCCGTATCCGTTTCTTTATCCGTCCAACCGATACATCAATCGAATTTTCTGCATCGGATTGCCTCATCTTCGCAAAACATTGCCGAAGTTTCGCGGTTGCACGCCTGACGCACTTTCTGCCGCGCCACGCCTTCATTCCGATCGCTTGCCTCAAACGTCTTCTGAAAAGGCGTAACGCTGCATACATACATGGTGGAATTTGAACCGAAAAGGTCGATTTTGACGGTATTGCTGCCGCTTTCCAATACGGCGACACGGTGTTCCAACTGCGCCAGACGTGCTTCCAAATCGCCGATTCTGTCGGCAAATGCAGGCATGGCGGCACACGCGGTCAAAATGCCCAAAATACATTTTTTCATCAATTTTTCCTTGTTTCTTGAACCCTGCCCACCCGGACATCCTTTTTCCGAGAGGCAGGGTTAGACTTTATTTACGGGGATGAATCCCCTTACAAATCAGGATAATACATAGAACGGCACTTTATGCTTCATCCCATGTGTTGAAACTTCATTGCTCCTTGTCTGTTGACCCTTATTCCCAATCCGTTCCCACAACCTTCGGCTTGGGTTTGCGCCTGCGACGGCGGCGTTTTTTCGCCTGTCCTTCGTTTTTTTCGTGTCGGGCGGCGGCTTCGTTTTTGGTCATCTCCGACCGCTGTTCCGTCGATGCCGTCTGAAACGCCGTCCACCACTCGGCAAGGGCGCGGTCCGCATTGCCGGTTTCGGCGCGCAAGAGCAGGAAATCATAGGCGGCACGGAAACGCGCCTGTGCAAACAGTTTGTGCGGCCTTGCGCCTTTGCGATTTTCAAACTGCGGCTGGAACATCCAAATTTCGCGCATCGTGGCGGAAAAGCGTTGCGGCACGCCCCAACCGCGTTCGACGGTTTCGCGCATCGTATTGATTGCATCGGACAGGGCGGGCGCGGGTTTCAAACCCTGTTGCAGATTGCTTTTCCAATGGCGTTCCAACTCGGGCCACATCAGAGCCGCCAATACAAAACCGACCGAAACCGATTTGTCGGCACGCAGCCGCTCATCGGTATTTTTCAGGGCAAGCACCGTCATTTTTCCGGCGATGCCGTCTGAAACACGCAAGGCATTGAGCAGCGGATGGATGTCGTCCGGTATGTCAAATCCGTTCAAACGTTTCAGACACTCGCGCGCGTGCCCTGAAAACAGCAGTTTCATGATTTCGTCAAACAGCCTCGCTACCGGTTCGTGCTTCAGACGGCATATCGATTCGGCAATCGGTGCGGTGGTTTCTTCCGACAGCTCAAAGCCCAATTTGCCCGACAGGCGGATGGCGCGCAAAATCCTGACAGGGTCTTCCTGATAGCGTTCGGCGGCATCACCAATCATAACCAGCCTGCGGGCGGCAACATCGGCAATCCCGTTGTGGAAATCCAAAATCTCTTCTTTTTCAGGATCGTAATACAAGGCATTGCAGGTAAAATCGCGCCGCATCGCATCTTCTTCGATGCTGCCGTAGGTGTTGTCTTTCATGATTCTGCCGTGCGCGTTCTGATGAACCTTCGCACCGCCGCGAAACGTCGTTACTTCGATAATCTCCGCACCGTTCATCACATGGACGATTTGAAAACGCCTGCCGATGATGCGGCTGCGGCGGAAGAGTTTGTGCACCTGTTCGGGCGTGGCATCGGTTGCCACATCGAAATCCTTGGGTTCGATGCCGAGCAGCAGATCCCTGATCGCGCCGCCGACCACATAAGCCTGAAACCCCGCCCCTTTCAGACGGCGTATGACGTTTTCGGCGGCAAAGCTCAACATTTCGGCACGGATGTTGTGTCTTTCGGCGGGAATGACCGTTTTACTTTCCGCTTTTTTACTGCTCCGACCGGAAGGCAGCATCTTATTCAACCATTTTTTCAGCATAAATATTCTGACCCGAAGAGCGGCATCTCCACGGGCAACCGTGTTCAGACGGCATCAGGCGGTACGATTCCGCAAGATGCCGTAACCATAAACAAAAGGCGTAGAAACTACGCCGTCCGAATCCCACCGCCCTCGCGGCGGCAACGCGCCATTATAACAGATTGCCCTTTAAAAAAATCAGACCCTGCTTTTGTGGCGGAGTCTGAAATTTGATGCACCTTATATATTGCGTCCCTAAGAAGGGATGATTAACAAAAATTAACGCCCTTTACTTTCTTTTCCGATTGGGAACATTCCCGTCGTACAAACAGGCAAATGAAGGAACAGAAATCACATTCAAACGGCGTTCCGCCACCTCTACGCCGCTTCCCAGTAGTCGATATAAAGCTGCAATTCGAGATTGTTGCGCCATTCGTTGGCAACGGGGCGGTAAACCGTGCGGATGTATTCGGGAATGTCTTCGCTGCAACGCCAAAACATGGCTTCAAATTCGCAGCCGTCTTTTTGCAGCCAGACTTTTTTGTGTTTGCCCTCCGCGCCCAAAGGTTGCTGGCGGACGACGTGGAACTCGTCGGTAAAGCTCGGCGGCGCGAAGCCCTGCCCCCAAACGTGGCGGGCGAGGTTTTGCGCCTGTTCCAACGTGATGTCGCATGCAGGCAGGCTGCCGTCGGTGATGAAAGTTTGCGACAAATCGTCTTCGCACACCATCTCGCGCACGGCTTCTTCAAAGGCCGTCTGAAACGCAGGAATATTGTGTTCGAGTATGCTCAAACCTGCCGCCATCGCGTGTCCGCCGAATTTCAAAATCAAATCGGGATGGCGTTTGGACACCAAGTCCAAAGCATCGCGCAGGTGCAAATTGGGAATGGAGCGTCCCGAACCGCGCACTTCGCCGTTGTCGGCAGGCGCAAACACGATGGTCGGACGATAAAAACGGTCTTTGAGGCGGCTGGCAACGATGCCGACCACGCCTTGATGGAAGTCGTCGCGATACGCCACCAAAGTCGTCTGACCTGAAGGCAGGGTTTCAGGAAAAGCATTCAGCGCGTCTTGCAGCATAGACTGCTCGATTTCGCGACGTTCGATATTGAGGTTGTTTAACTGCGCCGCCAGTTCCTGCGCCTCGGCATCATCTCGCGCCAACAGACAGGCAATACCGACCGACATATCGTCCAGCCGTCCGGCGGCGTTGATGCGCGGCCCCAACGCAAAACCCATATCAAACGGCTGCGCCTTGCGCCAATCGCGCCGCGCCACTTCAAACAAGGCGCGGATACCGGGGCGCATTTTGCCGGAGCGCATCCGTTTCAAACCTTGCGACACGAGGATGCGGTTGTTGTGGTCGAGAGGGACGACATCGGCAACCGTGCCGAGTGCGACCAAATCCAAAAGTTCGCCCAAATTCGGCTCTTTGATGCCGTCTGAAAAATAATTGCGGCGGCGCAATTCGGCACGCAACGCCATCAATACATAAAAAATCACGCCCACGCCCGCCAAGCTTTTGCTTGGAAAACCGCAGCCTTTTTGGTTCGGATTGACGATGATGCAGTCGGGCACGGTCTCGGCAGGCAGATGGTGGTCGGTAACGATGACATCCAAACCCAGAGCCTGCGCCCTCGCCACACCTGCGATGCTGGCGATACCGTTATCAACCGTAATCAGCAAATCCACACCTTGCTCTGCCGCGATTTCAGCCAGCTCGGGCGTTAAGCCGTAGCCGTGCTCAAAGCGGTTGGGCACAAGGAAATCCACTTTCGCCCCCATCGCCGCCAAACCGCTCATACCGACGGAACACGCCGTCGCGCCGTCGGCATCATAGTCGGCGACAATCAGGATTTTTTCCTTGCGTTCAACCGCATCCGCCAAACGGCCGGCGGCGGCTTCGCAGTTTGTCAGCGTTTGATAAGGCAGGAGGGAAGCGAGTTTGTCGTCCAATTCGGCAGGACTTTGCACACCGCGCGAGGCACAAAGCCGGGCGATTAAAGGATCGGCACCGGCGGTGAGCAAATGATTAAAAACGTCGGTATTGACGGATCGGGTTTGGATTTTGACTGACATGACGAAGTTTTTTCAAGATATGATGAGGCTGAAATGCCGTCTGAAAGCTTTTCAGACGGCATTGCTTTTCATTTGCGGGCGGCATCCACGACCGCGCCCAGAGCCGCCGCAGGCAAAGCCAGTACCGCACCCGCCGCATCCAGTATCAACAAGGGGGGCGTATATAAGATATTTCCAAACAGCTTGGATTTGTCGGTATGTTTTTCAGTAACCGTGTAATAAATATCGACAGGCACACTCTGTTCAAAATGGTAATCGGCGTTCAGTTTTTGCGGTGTGGCGTAGTATTTGCCTTTGGCGGATACGCAGCGCGTGTAAATAGTCCGATTGTCAAGTTCGACCGCTTCAAACTCAAGCTGTTTCAGCTTGGCGATGTCAGCAGGCCTGTCGGTATCGTAGCGCAGGCAAAGGCCTTCGGTACTGAAATTCTGGCTGCCAGGCGATTCGAGTTTGACCGGCAGGGCTTGGTGGCGAGCATAGCTCGGGGTATCCTCAACTATTTGGAAGGGTTTGTCCAACCCGGCCTTCAAAATGCCCGTCAGCTTCGCCGAATCTTCGGGATTGACGACGAACCAGTATTTCCCGCCCATCATCACCAGACTGCCCTTTTCCAATTGGGCATTGTCTTTGGCAACCACACCGAAGGCGCGGATTTGATCCTTGTCAACGTGTTTATAGGCGGTCGTTTGGCTGAACGGGTCGTTCATGCCCCACATCATTGCCGTACAGCCGTTCAACATCAAGGCTGCCGCCAAAACGGCGGCGGTCGTTTTACGGAACAACATTTTATCCTCCAATCTAAATAACGGCGGATGTCGTCTGAAAATATGCCTAAATTTCCGCGTCCCCGTTTTCCATAACGGTTTTCAACTCTTGAAACAGGGCGCGGAAATTTTTCGGCGGTTTGTTCTGTTCCTGTTCTTTTTTGGTATTGCGGATGAGCGTCCTCAGCTTGCCCGCATCGGCGTTTGGAAAATCGGACATAAACTGCGTCAGCGCGCCGTCGTCCGCCAGCAGCTCCATCCGCGTCCGCTCCACACGTTGCAAAAAGGCGTTGTGCGCCGCATCGTCGCCGCGCAGCTTGGCAAGAAATGCCTCGATGGGCGCGGGATCGGTATCGCGCATCAGTCTGCCGATAAATTGCGCCTGCCGCTTGAGCGCGCCGTTGGATGTGATTTTTTTATAGGTAACGATGGCTTCGTACAAATCTTCGTCCAAGCCGATTTTTTTCAACGTGTCGCTTGAGAGCTTGGTCAGCTCCATACCCAAATCCTGCAAACCGTTCATCTGCTTTTTCATTTGGGTTTTGCTGACCCATTCGTCTTCTTGTTCAAACATCTTCATTCTCAAATTTTATCCGACGGGCGCATTTTAACAGAATGATTCCGCGTTCAGACGGCATTTTGCACCGTCCGCCCTGCAAACGGACGCTTTTGCCCCTGCCGCCCGAAACGGTTAAAATGCCGCAACGCTCCACCAAGAAAGATTTCTATGCTGTTCAACCACACCGCTTCCGAACTTCTCGACCTCTGCCGCCGCACGCTCGACTTGGCAAAAGCAGCGGGCGCGACCGCCGCCGAAGCCGATTTCAGCGAATCCATCGGACAAAGCGTCAGCGTGCGGCTGGGCGAAATCGAACAAATCGAGTTCCAGCAGGACAAGTCGCTGGACATTACCGTTTACGTCGGCAAACGCAAAGGCCGCGCTGGCACCGCCGATTTCTCCGAACAAGCCCTGCGCGACACCGTCCGCGCCGCCGCCGACATCGCCCGCCACACCGCCGAAGACGGTTGCGCCGGACTTGCCGATGCCTGTCTGATGGCAAAACACATCGGCGACCCCGACCTTTACCACGAATGGGATTTGGATACGGAAGCCGCCGTCGGCTTGGCAAAACAATGCGAACAAGCCGCCCTGAACGAGGATGAGCGCATCGAAAACTCCGAAGGCGCGGCGGTGCAAACCGGCCATTACCAATACGTTTACGGCAACACCCACGGTTTTGCCGCACACCGGCAAGGCACGCACCACAGCATTTCCTGCAGCGTCGTTGCCGCCGACGAAAACGGCATGCAGCGCGACTACTGGTACGATTCCGCCTGCCGCCATCCGGATATGGACAGCCCCGAAACCATCGGTCAAACCGCCGCCGAACGTACCTTACGTCGTCTGAACAGCCGCAGCATCCCGACAGGCAGCTACCCCGTCCTCTTCGATACCACCGTTTCGGGCGGTCTTATCGGACACCTCGTCGGCGCACTCTCCGGCGGCGCGCTCTACCGCCAAAGCAGTTTCCTGATCGACAGCATCGGCAAAAAAGTCCTGCCCGATTTCCTCAACCTGCGCGAAGAACCGCACATCCCCCGCTCTTTCCGCAGCAGCTATTTTGATGCGGAAGGCGTTGCCACCGCGCCGCGCTTCGTGATTCAAAACGGCATTGTCGAAGGCTATTTCCTCAGCAGTTACAGCGCGCGCAAACTCGGTATGCAGACCACGGGCAACGCCGGCGGCGCGCACAACCTGTATTTGAACCATACGCACGAAACGCAATCCGACCTGCTGAAAGAAATGGGGACGGGATTGTTGGTAACCGAACTGATGGGACAGGGCGCGAACACCATTACCGGTGACTACTCGCGCGGCGCGGCGGGTTTTTGGGTGGAAAACGGCGTGATTGCCTACCCCGTCCACGAGATTACCGTAGCCGGACGCTTGCAGGATATGTACCGCGACATTGTCGGCGTGGCGGATGACGCTTTGCGGCGTTCGTCCAACAAAATCGGCTCGATTCTGATTGCGGGGATGACGGTTGCCGGAAGCTGAACGCCCTGCCGATGCCGTCTGAAGACGAAGGCAGCACGTTTTGCCCGTGCCTGCCCGTTTGCCGTTTTATGCCGCACCGCCTTTTGCCGACAACATTGCACATTTTTTCATCAGCACTGATTTTCCCTTATCCGTCAAAATACTAAGCCACTTGTCCACAACAGGGTACACACAAGTTCAGGATAAGGCGTGCGGGGATTGGGGTTTTTCCGCCGCCGGCAAAACGGCAGACAAAAACGGCGGGACATTGCCTGTCCCGCCGTTTTCAAATATACATTTGACCGTACATCAGGAATTAAGCAGCCTGAATGTTGGCGGCCTGTTTGCCTTTAGGGCCGGTGGTTACGTCGAAAGAGACACGTTGGCCTTCTTTCAGGGTTTTGAAACCTTCCATATTGATTGCTGAGAAGTGAGCGAACAAATCTTCGCCGCCTTCATCAGGCGTGATGAAACCAAAACCTTTAGCGTCGTTAAACCATTTTACGATACCGGTTGCCATTAGAAACTTCCTATACTCAAAAATTAACAAAATCAGCAAAACAAGGCATACGGCAAACCGAGCCGTCTGGCGTTCCTTCCAGCTTGATATACTCGGCGGATGCCCAATCCTGCTTAACCGTCTTTTTACATTTGTTAAGACAAAACGTCAAGCTATGTTTTCAAAAAAGTGGGAAAATAGGCAAAAGTACCGAAAATACAACAAAAATGCCGTCTGAACGCGGCTTTCAAATGGGACACACTATGACCGCGCAACACCAATCCGACACGCTCTTGCACCGTCTGAACACCCTGCCGCCGAAACGTTACGGCGTTTTCCTATTGAACGACGATTACACCACGATGGAATTTGTCGTTGAAATCCTGACCGAAATCTTCATGCTCGGACAAGAACAGGCGGTAGCGGTAATGCTCTTGGTTCATCACGAAGGCAAAGGCCTGTGCGGCACTTACACGCGCGATATTGCCCAAACCAAACAGCAACAAGTCATGCAGCGGGCAAAAGCCGAAGGGCATCCGCTGCAATGTATTGTCGAGGAGATTTAATATGCTTGCACCCGAATTGGAACAGATTTTGCAGCAGCTTTACCGCGAGGCGCGTAAGGCTCATTATGAATTTATCAGCCTCGAGCATCTGCTTTTGGTACTCATCGAAGAAGATGCCTCCGTGCCGAACGTCTTAAAACTCTGCGGCGCGGATTTGAAAGTGGTGTCCGAACAGCTCGCCGCCAGCGTTGCCGAAAACACCCCCCTGATTCCCGAACACCTTTTAGACACGGTCGAAACCCGGCCCACGCTCGGCTTCCAACGCGTGATGCAACGGGCGATGGTGCATACCCAGTCTGCCGGAAAAGCCGCAGTCGAACCGTTGGACGTTTTGGTCGCGCTGATGAGCGAAACCGACAGCCACACCGTCTATTTCCTCAAGCTGCAATCGGTTACGCGTTTTGAAGTTTTGCGCTGTATTGCCCACGGCTCTCCCGATGAAGATGAAGACGATGGCAACTATTCTTCAGACGGCATGGACGACGATAATGAAAACCGCACCAAACCGGGCAAAAACCCTTTATCGGCGTACACCGTCAACCTCAACGCCGAAGTCAAAGCCGGCCGTATCGACCCTTTGATTGGTCGCAAACACGAAATGGAACGGCTGGTGCAAATCCTATGCCGCCGCCGCAAAAACAATCCGCTTTTGGTCGGCGAAGCGGGCGTGGGCAAAACCGCGCTGGCGGAAGGGCTGGCACATCAAATCGTCAACGGCGGCATTCCAGACGCGCTCAAAGATGCCGAAGTGTACACGCTGGATATGGGCTCGCTGTTGGCGGGCACGAAATACCGCGGCGACTTTGAAGCGCGGGTCAAATCCGTCTTGAAACAGCTCGAAAAAATCCCGCACGCCATTTTGTTTATCGACGAAATCCACACCATCATCGGCGCAGGCAGCACCAGCGGCGGCACCATGGACGCGTCCAACCTGCTCAAACCCGCGCTGGCAAAAGGTTCGCTGCGCTGCATCGGCGCGACCACTTACGACGAATACCGCACCATTTTCGACAAAGACCACGCCTTAAGCCGCCGCTTCCAAAAAATCGACGTGGTCGAACCCACCGTTTCCGAAACCGTACAAATCCTGCGCGGCTTGAAGCCGATGTTTGAAGCCTTCCACCAAGTCCGCTATACGCAAGGCGCACTCGAAGCCGCCGCCGAACTCTCCGCACGCTACATCAACGAGCGTTTCCTGCCCGACAAAGCCATCGACGTGATGGACGAAGCAGGCGCGGCGCAACGGATTCTGCCCAAATCCAAACAGAAAAAAGTCATCGGCAAAGCACAAATTGAAACCGTCATCGCCAAAGTCGCGCGGATTCCCGAAAAAACCGTGTCGCACGACGACAAACAAGTGTTGCAATTCCTCGACCGCGATTTGAAAAACATGGTTTACGGTCAGGAAAACGCCATCGACGCGTTGGTTACCGCCGTCAAAATGTCGCGCTCCGGCCTTGCCCTGCCCGACAAACCGATAGGCAGTTTCCTCTTCTCCGGTCCGACCGGCGTGGGCAAAACCGAAGCAGCCAAACAGCTTGCCTACTCGATGGACGTACCGCTGCAACGCTTTGATATGTCCGAATACATGGAACGCCATGCCGTATCACGACTCATCGGCGCGCCTCCGGGCTACGTCGGCTTTGAACAAGGCGGCCTTTTGACCGAAGCCGTCAACAAACAGCCGCATTGCGTGTTGCTCTTGGACGAAATCGAAAAAGCCCACCCCGACATTTTCAACGTCCTCCTGCAAGTCATGGACGCAGGCAAACTGACCGACAACAACGGCAAGAGTGCCGATTTCCGCAACGTCATCCTAATCATGACCACCAACGCGGGCGCGGAAAGCCTCAGCCGCCCTGGCCTCGGCTTTACCGCCAAGCGCGAACACGGCGACGAAATGCAGGCAATCAACAAGCTCTTCACGCCCGAGTTCCGCAACCGCTTGGACGCGATTATCCCATTTGCACCCTTGTCCGAACCCATCATCGTCAAAGTCGTGGACAAATTCCTGCTTCAGCTCGAACACCAGCTCCTCGACAAAAAAGTCGAAGCCGAATTCACGCCGGCATTGCGCAAATATCTGGCGGAAAAAGGTTTTGACCCGCAAATGGGTGCGCGCCCGATGCACCGCCTGATTCAGGAAAAAATCCGCAAACCGCTCGCCGACGAACTGCTGTTCGGCAAACTCGCCGACGGCGGCTTTGTGCGGATAGACTGGGATGCTGCAAAAGAAGAAGCCGTGTTGAAATTCAAGAAAAACAAAGTCAAACCTGAAGCAGAACCTGTTTAACCAGTTGAAAAATAAAAAGCCGTCTGAAATTTCAGACGGCATTTTGTCAAATATCGGTCCCTATTCCGGCAAACTTCTCCACAAACGCCGCAATCTTTTGAAAAACACTTTGTTTCTTCGTCAGATATTGCGGGTTGAGCGGACTCATTTTCGGCAGGGTTTCGGTCAGTTCCGTACCGTTTTCGCTGGCATAGCCGCGTTTGAGCGAGCCGGTCAAATAGCGTTTGGCGGCGATTTCGTTCAGACCTTCGGCGGCAATCAATCCTGCCGCTTCGTGCCGCATTACCTCTTGCGCGTAGGTGTAAAAGGTTTCCAGTATGGCGGGAACGTCGGGCACTTTGTCCAAATCCGTATCGTTGATGAAATCCACAATCAGACCCTCTTTGGCGCGGTGGCCGATGCTGGCGCGGATGATGCGGCGGATTTCTTCCACCAGCTCCGCTTTGCCTTTGATTTTTTTGTGGTGTTCGAAAACCAGTTGCAAGATGTAATCCAGATTGATTTCCTGTGATTTGAGCAAATCCACCTCAAAAACCACATCGTCCCAATCGATTTTTGACTGTTCTTTCTGTTCGCCTGCTTTTTGGCGGCGCAACCAATCGCGGATGTCGTTGTAGGCGGAACGGTAGTCCTGCACCGCCCTTTCAGACGGCATCGGCACTTGCCGCATTTCCTGCACGTCTTCATCGCTCAAGTAGTATTTTTCTTGAAACGCCTTCATCGCATCTTCGTCCGCCGCGTCCACACTCTGCAACTCGCGCAGCGCGGCAAATTCATCGTAGTTCTGCAATACGTTTTCCGCCCGCAGGTATTCGCCGAAGAGTTTGGCAAAATCTTTTTTGTCTTTTTCCGTTTCGATTTCGTCGGGTTCGGGGAAACGTTCACGCAACTCTTTTGCCACATCCAAATAACCGCGCCGCGCTTCGCCGGTCTGGCTGTCGGTATAGCCGTTCATGTATTCTTCGTAGCTTTTTTCCAGCACCACGTTTTTGGTGTGTTTGTCGCCGAACAGGGTAATCGCATCAATGGTTGCCTGCTCCAAATCGCGGAAGCAGACAATGTTGCCGAAGGTTTTGGTGGCATCGTAAATGCGGTTGGTGCGCGAAAACGCCTGCATCAGGCCGTGATAGCGCAGATTTTTATCGACAAACAGCGTATTCAGCGTCGGCGCGTCAAAACCCGTCAAAAACATGCCGACCACAATCAGCAAATCTACTTCCTGATTTTTCACCCGTTTTGCCAAATCGCGGTAGTAGTTCTGAAAGGCTTTGCTATCCGTGCCGAAATTGGTTTTGAAACAGGCGTTGTAATCGTTGATGGCAGCCTGCAAAAATTCTTTCGCGCTGCTGTCCATCGCTTCCGGTTCGAAGGTCTCATCGACAATTTCACCGACGGCGTTTTGCTCTTCGTTGGCCGCAAAGGAAAAAATAGTGGCCACTTTCAACGGGTGCAGGCTGCCTGCCTGTTGTGTTTTGAACGCTTCGTAATAGCACTTTGCCGCATCCACGCTGCTGACGGCAAACATGGCGTTGAAGCCTTTGCCGCCCGCATTCAGGCGGTGCGTTTTCTGCCTGAACTGATTCAGGATATATTGCGTGATTTCGCGGATGCGTTCAGGGTGCAGCAGGGCTTGGCGGTTTTCGGCGGCACTCAGTTTCTTCTCGTCCTGTTCCGCTTCCACGGCTTTGAACTGCGGGCGTACATCGTTGTAATCCACTTTGAATTTCAATACTTTTTCATCGCGGATGGCATCGGTAATCACATAAGAATGCAGCTCCCGCCCGAACACGCCCGCCGTGGTTTCCGCGCCCAAAGCATTTTCAGGAAAAATCGGCGTACCGGTAAAGCCGAACTGGCAGAATTTCTTGAATTTCTTTTTCAGGTTTTTTTGCGCTTCGCCGAATTGCGAGCGGTGGCATTCGTCGAAAATAAAGACAACTCGCTGATGGTAAACCAGCAGATTATCTTCGCCCTTCATCAGGTTGTTCAGCTTTTGGATGGTGGTAACGATGATTTTGTTGTCGTCTTTTTCCAAATTGCGTTTCAAGCCTGCCGTGCTTTCCGAACCGTTCACGCTGTCGGGCGAAAAACGTTGGTATTCCTTCATCGTCTGATAGTCCAAATCCTTCCTGTCCACCACGAAGAAAACCTTGTCGATAAACGCCGATTCCGTCGCCAGACGCGCCGCCTTAAAGCTGGTCAGCGTTTTGCCGCTGCCCGTGGTATGCCAAACATAGCCGCCGCTTTCCGGCCCGCTCCAATTCTTCGCCTGCGCCGAACTGTTGATTTTCCACAAAATACGTTCGGCGGCGGCAATCTGATACGGACGCATAATCAGCAGCGTATCATTCGCATCGAACACGCTGTAATGCAGCAAAACGCTCAGCAATACGCTTTTCTGCAGGAACGTGGCGGTAAAGTCTTTCAAATCCTTAATCGGATGATTGTCCGACCGCGCCCAATTCATCGTGAAATCAAAGCTGTTTTTGTCGCGCTTGGTAGTGTTGGCGAAATAGCGCGTGTCCGTGCCGTTGGAAATCACGAAGATTTGCAGGAATTTGAACAGCGAATTTTCGCTGTTGAAGCTCTCTTTGCTGTAACGATGCACCTGATTGAATGCTTCGCGCACAGCCACGCCGCGCTTTTTCAATTCAATCTGCACCAGCGGCAGGCCGTTTACCAACACGGTAACGTCATAGCGGTTTGCATGCGTGCCCGTCTGCTCAAACTGGTTGATAAGCTGCACATGGTTGCGGGCAAGGTTTTTCTTGTCCAGCAGATAAATGTTTTTCAGACGGCCGTCATCAAAAGCGAAATCGTAAATATGGTCGTCGTGGATTTTGCGGGTTTTATCGGTAATTTTTTCAGACGACCTGTCCAGATACTCCGTCAAAAAACGCGCCCATTCGCCGTCTGAAAACGCCACATCGTTCAGCCGCTGCAACTGCGCGCGCAGGTTTTCCAGCAGCCTGCTTTGGCTGTTCAAATCCTTGCGGTATTCGTAACCCTGATTCTGCAAATCGGCGACTAACTCCGCTTCCAACTGGTTTTCCGATTGGTAGCTGCCCGACTGTTCGATTTTTTCATATTGGTCGAGCACGATGAAATTCGGCGTTTCGGCGATGGGTTTGGTTTCGAGGTTCATAGTTCGTCCTTTGCAGTGTCGGGTGTTAAACGGTTTAATGTTCGGATTGGGCTGCCTGAAAATGTGCAGGCTGCTTTGGTTGGCTTCGGCGGAATGCGGGGCGGTTGTGTCCGCCGTAGGGTGGGCTTCAGCCCGCCGCCCCGCCTGCCGTTGTTTTACTGTTGTTGCAGCTTGCCGTTGTTTCGGTGGGCTGAAGCCCACCCTACTTTGTCTGCGACTTCTACCCCACCGATGCCGTCTGAATCATCCCAATCGGGTTTTTCTCTTTGTTTTGAGCATCTATCGCCATATTTTCCGGTTTCCACACGCTGCGGCGGAATGCGGGGCGGTTGCCGCTCACCGTAGGGTGGGCTTCAGCCCACCGCCCCGCCTGCCCTTGTTTTACTGTTGTTGCAGATTGCCGTTTTTTTCGGTGGGCTGAAGCCCACCCTACCGAAAGGCAAGCAGCTGTTCGCGGTAATATTCGTATTGTTTGCGGCGCAGGGCGATTTCGTGCGGCAGGCCTTCGCTGATGGAGTGGGTCAGGGTATCGAATTTGTCGAGGATGGCGACGATTTTTTCTTGTTCGGGGAGTGGAGGGATGGGGATTGGGAAGCGTTTAAAACCATTCATATCCACAGAAGCAAAACTCGATGTTGTCGTATTCTTTTTGCACCATTCACTAAGATTAAAACAATAGTAATAAAGAAAATAAATGCTGAGTTTATCGGCAAATTCAGGCTTTAAAGATAAACTGGTAAATCTTTGGTTGGCTAAGAATGGAACGGTTATTAGTGCATGCTCACCTATGGTTGCAGATGTAGCCATGATAATAGAATTGGCTGGAAATAGCTTACCGCCCTTTACTGCGCTTTTTGATATATGCTGTAATGAATTATCTAAAATACGACCATTTTCCCTAATATCTTCCATTCTAAACCAAGGGATTGAGCCATTTTCCCAATATTCTTTATTTGATTTGGAAGGGGTATAGCCATTCTTCAAGTCAAACACCTCCCCCAACGTCTTCCAAACCACATCTTTCAGACGGCATTGATAGCCATCAGCTATCCCCCCCGATTTGATTGTCAAAATCTAAAAGAAAGTCGCGGTAATACCGGTATTGGCGTTTGCGCAGGGCTAATTCAGCTTCCAGCTCGGTGAATTTGTCAAGTATTTTTACAATTTTTTGTTGGGTTTCCAGGGGTGGGATAGGGATTAATAATTTTTTCAAGTTACTGGCATTTAGAGCAGGAATACCTGTAAATGTACATAAGGCATGAATCTCTTGTTCAAATTCAAGTAATATATGATAGAGAAAACGAACATCCAATTCTGTTCTATTCTTAATAGTAACTGCATAATTTAAGTTGCCACGAAAATATCTTCCTTCTTGCCACGTTATTGAGCCGACTCCCGCTCCTCTTGTTGTGATGCCGATAGGGTCATTTTCAGTGTTCCATTCATCAATATAGCCAAGCGGCTCTTTGCCACTGTTAATAACTGGATAACTACCAATATTATTTGAGATTTTCTGCTTACTTACAGCTTGTCCTGTTTTTATGATAGCTATCCCATTTTCTCCACCCAACGGCTTCCACTCCACCGGTGCCGTCTGAATCATCTCAATCAATTTTTTCGCTTTGCTTTGCATATCCATGGTTGTTTTCCGTTTCTTTCCCGCTGTGGCGGGATGTGGGGCGGTTGTGGGGTGCTTCGGCTCACTCTGTCCGTTTGCCGTTATTTCTGCGGGCTGAAGTCCGTCCTGCTTTCAGGCTGCCTGCAATGGTGTGCAGGCTGCTTTTTCAGGTAGCCTGAATGGTAGTTATTTTGTGCGGTCTTTTTTCTGTTTGATCTGTTGCACGGCTGTTTTTTCCAACGCTTTAACGCTTTCCAGATAGGCTTGCTCCACCGGCGACAGGATGCGCGCTTCATAGGCGCGGTATTCGCGTTCGGCTTTCTGCTCTGCCTGTTTGCGGCTGATGCTGCCTGCACCCTGTAATGTGCCTTGTCCGTACAGCCCGGAAAATTTGTCCAATTCGGCTATCCAGTCGCGCATATACATGGGGCTTTGCTCCTGCGCTTTGATTTCCGCTAGGTCGAAGAAGGCGGAAACCAGACGGTTCAGGCGGAACAGTTCGTCTTCGGTCAGATAGTTTTTGGCGATTTTGGCTTCATTCAGCGTGGGGATTGCGCCTTGAAAGGTGGTCAGCCCCATAAAGTCTTTGCTGCTGTCGGCACGGCTGTATATCAGCTCAGCTGCGGTTTGCCGGCTGGCGGCATAGTGCAGTTTGTTTTGAACGGCGGCAAAAAAGGTTTGGCTTTCGCTGCTTTTGGGGTTGTAGTCTTGGCTGGTGGCATATAAATCAAGCACTTGCCGGTATAGGGCTTTTTCGCTGCTGCGGATGTCGCGAATGCGGTTGAGCAGTTCTTTCCAATAGTCGCCGCCGCCTGTGCCTTTCAGGCGTTCGTCGTCTATGGCAAAGCCTTTGGTCAGATATTCGTCCAGCCGTTCGGTTGCCCATTGGCGGAATTGGATGCCCCGCGCGGAACGGACGCGGTAGCCGACGGCAATAATCATGGGCAGGGAATAATGGGCGATTTTGCGGTTTACCTTGCGCCCGTTTTCATTTTGAACTGTCAACTGGAAGTTGACAGTTGCCTTCTCTTCCAATTCTTGCTCTGCAAGAATGGTTTTAATGTGTTTGCTGATATTTTGTTTGGTGGTTTGGTACAGTTCTGCCATGTCCGCCTGCGTCAGCCAAAGCTGTCCGCCAAATTCCTGCAAGGCAAATTGGGCAGTGCCGTCGTTGGCGGTGTATAGGATGATGCTCATGCTTCAATCTCTGCAATCACTTCGTCAATTTCACGCCGCAGCCGTTCGATTTTGGCAACGGTTTCGCTGATTTCGGCGTTAAGCTGTTTGATGTCGATAATTTCGCGGGTGTCTTCGGGTTCAACATAGCTGCTGACGGCGAGGTTGTAGCCGTTGTCTTTGACGGTTTGCTGGGCGGCGTTTTGGGCGATATGCGGCACATCGGCTTTATCGGCGAAGAGTTTGACGATTTCGGCAATGTGTTCTTCGGTTAAGACGTTGTTGTTGGTTTCTTTTTTAAAGAAGCCGCCTGCGTCGATGAATTGGATGTCGGTATTGTCTTTGTGTTTGGACAAAACCAGTATATTGACGGCGATACCGGTGCCGTAAAAGAGATTGGGCGCAAGGGCGATGACGGTTTCCACGTAGTTGCCCTCCACCAGATATTGGCGGATTTTCTGCTCTGCGCCGCCGCGATAGAAAATGCCGGGGAATGAGACGATGGCGGCGCGGCCTCTGCCGGAAAGGTAGTTCAGTGCGTGCAGAATGAAGGCAAAATCGGCTTTGGATTTCGGGGCGAGTACGCCTGCAGGGGCAAAGCGGTCGTCGTTGATTAAGGTGGGGTCGCCGCTGCCTATCCAGTTGATGGAATAGGGCGGATTGGAAACGACGGCATCAAAGGGTTTGCTGTCTTTGAGTTTGGGATTGGTCAGTGTGTCGCCCAATTCGATGTGGAATTTGTTGTAATTGACGTTGTGCAGAAACATATTCATGCGGGCGAGGTTGTAGGTGGTGTGGTTGATTTCCTGCCCGAAGAAGCCTTCTTCGATGATGTGCTCGTCAAACTGTTTTTTCGCCTGCAAGAGCAGGCTGCCCGAGCCGCAAGCTGGGTCGTAGATTTTGTTTACTTTCTCCTGCCCGTGCACCGCCAGCCGCGCAATCAGCTTGGATACGGATACGCTTTGCGGGGTGAAAAATTCGCCGCCGGATTTGCCTGCGTTGGCAGCGTAGTTGGAAATCAGGTATTCGTAGGCATCGCCGAAAAGGTCGATGTGGTGGTCTTCAAAACTGCCGAAATCGAGTTCCGCCACGCCTTTTAGGACGGCGGCAAGGCGTTTGTTCTTGTCGGCAACGGTGCTGCCGAGCCGGCTGCTGGTGGTGTCGAAGTCGTCAAACAGGCCTTTAATGTCTTGTTCGGACGGATAGCCGGAGGCGGAGCTTTCAATCGCGGTAAAAATTTCTTTCAGCTTGGTGTTGAGCTCTTCGTTTTGATGGGCTTCGGCGGCAATATTGCAAAAAAGCTGGCCGGGGTAGATGAAATAGCCTTTGACTTTGACGGCATCGTCTTTGATTTCGGGCGTGATGATGCTGTCCGGCATAGCGGCGTAATCAATACTGCTGTCGCCTGCCTGCATATAGTCGGTAAAGTTTTCGCTGATAAAGCGGTAGAAAAGTGTGCCGAGAACGTATTGTTTAAAGTCCCAGCCGTCCACCGCGCCGCGTACTTCGTCGGCAATTTTCCAAATTTGGCGGTGCAGTTGGGCGCGTTGTTGCATTTCGGTCATCATCGAAATCCATATAAAAGTTAAACAAATCGAAATCGCCTGATATTTTCAGACGATTTTTTACGGGCATTCAAATTAAGCCAAATTTTCCAGCATCCATTTGACGTAGCGGTCGACGCCTGATTTGACATCGAAAAATTCTTCCTTATATCCGGCTTCGCGCAATTTGGTGATGTCGGCTTGGGTGAAGCTTTGGTATTTGCCTTTGAGCGCGTCGGGAAATGGGATGTAGCGGATAAATTCTTCTTCTACCAACTCTTTTAAACTCATTTCAGGTTTGCCTTCGGCGGCGCGGCAGGCGTTGACGGTGGCAGCGGCGAGTTCGTTAAACTGTTGGCTGCGACCTGTTCCTAGGTTGTAGATGCCGGAAAGTTCGGGATGGTCGAAGAAGTAGAGGTTGACTTTGGCAACGTCTTCGACGCTGACGAAGTCGCGGGTTTGTTCGCCGTTGCCGTAGCCGTCGTTACTGCCGAACAGGTTGACGTAACCGTGTTCGCGGTATTGGTGGAAGTGGTGGAAGGCGACGGATGCCATGCGGCCTTTGTGTTGTTCGTGTTGTCCGTAAACATTGAAGTAGCGGAAGCCGACGACTTGGGCGGTGAGACCTTCTTTCATGCGGCGACGCAATACTTGGTCGAACAGGAATTTGGAGTAGCCGTACACGTTGAGCGGTTTTTCGAGTTCGCGCTCTTCGCGGAAGATTTCTCCTTTGCCGTAAACCGCCGCACTGGAGGCATAAAGGAAGGGGATGCGTTCGTCCTGACACCAGTCCAGCAAATCCAGCGTGTACTGGTAGTTGTTTTCCATCATATACAAACCATCGTGGTTCATCGTATCGGAACACGCGCCTTGATGGAAAACGGCTTCGATGTTTTGATAAGGTAAAATGTGTTCCCTCACTTGGCGGATGAATTCGTGTTTGTCGAGATAATGGGCGATTTCGCACTCGGCAAGGTTTTTGAATTTTTCGCCTTTGCTCAAATTATCGACGGCAACAATGTCAGTAATACCGCGTTGATTAAGTGCTTTGACGATGTTGCTGCCGATAAAGCCGGCCGCGCCTGTTACGATGATGGTCATATTCGGTTTCCTTTGTTTTGAGTAAAATTAATAAACTTAGTTACAAGAAATCATCGATATTGTCCTGAAACACAAATTTGCGATGATATTCCAAATATTTTTCTCTTCCTTCGGGATATATTCTCATCTTAATTTTTTGCATTTGGATTGATATTAAGTTTTTCCCATGTGTAACGGCTTAGTCGAGTACCGCAAATCAAACGACCATCATCCAAGAAAGTAATATAACCTTGATCGAACAACCAATCATAAGTCGGCGTTAAAGCTAACCCATTTAAATAATCTAATGCCTCTTTCTCATTTTTCTCAGTAATACAAACCATATAAGGTTTAATATGACTAGCCCTTAACAAAATCTCATCTGTAATTAATGTAAATGGACATTGCGACATATGATTTATAACATCCTTGCGATATTTCTGCTGCCCTTTTCTACTTTTCTGTTTAATGATTTCTTGCTCTACGAATTGATTAAATTCTGAAGCCGGTATTTCTAATTTTTCTCTTGATAAGAGTTGCGGGTGCACGATAGAGCGAAATTGATAATCCAAAAATATTCGGAAATAAAATAATGGTTCTGAATCTTCTATATCTTTGACAGGCAATAGTTTAAGAATTGATAAATAACTAATTTTGGGCAATACAATCTTACGCCAAATTGACCATATATCATCCTCCGAACGGATATAACCCCTACGGTAACCTTTAGAATTTTCCAAATGGTCTGATACATCATGGATTGAAAAGAAAATATTTTCTGTAGGCAGATTATTAATACTTAAAACGTAATCATCATAAAACCTTGAAATATCATGATGATATTTCTGTTCTTGTTTGTGATATTCAACTTTTGCATCAACCAAATAACGCTGTAAATTTTTCTTATTAAAAAAACAATTTTTCTGAATGAAAGGATATTCTACCCTCCTTCCATTTTTTGTCTCAGTAATCCCCCAATTTTCATACTCAAAAAATGTACTTAGTTTTCGACCACTATCATCAATATAACTACCTACATATTTGCGTGCTTCCCCATTACCACCAAAAACAGATAACTTGTTATTCCTGTGAATAAAACTATCTTCCGCACGTAAATTTTGAATACTATCGACAATAAAATACTCTATGTTTTCAATAGTAATTCTTTGAAAATCCGGCATTTTACTCTCCATAAAGCGTAATATCCATTTGTTTTAATATAGCGATTAATACATCAACAACAATACTGTTTCCCGCTTGGCGATACATTTGAGTATCACTAACTAAAATTTTAAAATCATCTCTAAAACCCATTAGCCGCAAACATTCCCTAGGTGTTAATTTACGAATACGTCCACGATTATGAGTAACATAATTATCAACCCCGGCACGATGCATTTTATGCATAGTTTGCAATAATGGGCGAGCTACAGGCAAATCAGTTTCCGTACTGGTTTTAAAATTTTTTGTTCCTCCTGCCAAAACATAATTTTTGATTTTTTCAGAAAGATAATATTTTTCCTCAACGTTATTTACATCAAAAATAAAGTCATCAAATTCAGATTCGCGGGCTGCCTGAAAAATAAAATCACCATGCCAATTAAATTGTTGATTTGCTTTTTGGCATAAGGCAATTTCTCCATTAATCTGTGTATAACGTTTTTGTCTATTTTTAGAACTGGTAACAAATTTCACACCCTTTTCACGTAAAAAATATTTGCTATCAGTATAGTCCTCCAAAAAATCTTGCATAGTATGTTCTAATTCAATCTTTTCAGGAAACTGAAAACCATTTATAGGAGGGGTATGAAAGCCAACAACAAAAATACGCTCACGATGTTGAGGAATCCCATAATCCTTACTATTCATTATTTGGAAATATAAGTCATAACCAAGTGAATAAAAAACACTTTTTACAACTTTCCAAGTTTTTCCATTATCATGATTGAGCAAGCCCTTTACATTTTCATAAATAAATATCTTTGGTTGGACTTCATCCACAACGCGAGCAAATTCATAGAATAATGTTCCTCGTGTATCTTCTAATCCTGCACGTTTGCCAACCATGGAAAATGCTTGGCAAGGACTGCCTCCAACTAAAATATCAACTTGATTTCTAAACTTTCTCGCATCAAATTGAGTAATGTCGTTATGCCAAAAATCTTCATTTAATTTATAGTTTCCAAGATAACTTTTTTTAACGTATGGATCAATATCTCCTGCAAAAACAATGGTATGGTTTAAATTTAATCGGTGGAATGCCTGTTCAACCGCACCAATCCCGCTGAATACGGTTGCTAATCTAATATGTGAATCAGGTTTAAGAAAAGTTTTAGATTTCCAACCTTGTTGACTGGGAAAGAGCAAAGTTTTTTGTAATCGAGTATCGTGTGTCTGTGCCATTGTCGAAATAGTCATACTTATATCGTTCTGTTTATCTTATCAATATGAAAACTACATTGTTGATTGCCCTGACAATGCCTTGATCAATTCGGCAAACGAGCAAACCGCCGTACCGAGTTTCGCCACGACAACCCCGGCCGCAGTATTGGCAAGGTACATGGCTTCGGGCATGGTGCAGCCTGCCGCCAAACCCAAGCCCATTCCGGCAATGACGGTGTCGCCCGCACCGGATACGTCGTAAACTTCTTGGGCGCGGGTGGGCTGGTAAATCGGTTCGCCTTCGCTGAACAAGGTCATGCCTTCTTCGCTTCGGGTCAGTAAAACGGCGGTCAGGTCGAGGTGGCGGCGCAGGTTTTGCGCTTTTTCGGTCAGCTCGCTTTCGTTTTTCCAACTGCCGACCACTTCTTTCAATTCGGCGCGGTTAGGCGTAATCAGAGTTGCACCGACATATTTTTCGTAATCGTCGCCTTTGGGGTCGATTAAGACGGTTTTGCCGGCGTGTTTCGCCCAATCGATCATATCGGAGATATGCGACAGGCCGCCTTTGCCGTAGTCTGAAAAAATGATTGCGTCGTATTCGGGCAAGATTTCGCGGTATTTCTGCTTGATTTGTTCCAACACTTCGCAGTTGGGATGTTCTTCAAAATCAAGACGGATAAGCTGCTGGTTGCGGGCGACGACGCGCAGTTTGACGGTGGTGGCGATTTGTTTGTCGCGCATCAGATAGGAGGCGACGCCGTCCTGCACCATCAGCGCATCGAGCGCGTCGGCGGCTTCGTCGTTGCCGGTTACGGACAACAGCCCTGCCCTGCCGCCCAACGAAGCGATGTTGCGCGCGACATTTGCCGCTCCGCCCGCGCGTTGGTCGATTCGTCCGATTTTCGCCACCGGCACGGGGGCTTCGGGCGAAATACGGGACACATCGCCGAACCAATAGCGGTCGAGCATCACGTCGCCGACAACCAGGACTTTGGCTTGCGCGAAACGGGATTTGAGGGTTTCTTGTTGGAACTTGGCGGACATATTGCCTCCGTTGTATTTTTTCAGACGGCCTCAGCCTGTAAGGCCGTCTGAAAATCAGTTTGCTTCAAGGTTTGCCACGCGGTTCACTTCGCGCAATACGGCTACCGGATCGGCAGCTTGGGTTACAGGACGACCCATTACCAAATAAGTCGAACCGGCAGCCAAGGCTTCGGCCGGTGTCATGATGCGGCGCTGGTCATCATTATTGTCGGCAACGTCCAAGCGGATGCCGGGCGTGACCAAGACAAAATCCTGTCCCAATTCGCGGCGCAGCGGCGCGGCTTCTTGGGCGGAACAGACCACGCCGTCCAAGCCCGAACTTTGCGCCAGTTTCGCCAAGCGGATGACTTGTTCTTCAGGGGCGGTGTTCAAACCGATTTCCGCCAAATCGCTTTGTTCCATGCTGGTCAACACGGTTACGCCGATTAAGAGCGGCTTCGTGCCGTATCCGGCAACGGCTTCTGCTGCGGCTTCCATCATACGGCGGCCGCCCGATGCGTGCATATCGACCATCCAAACGCCCATATCGGCAGCGACTTTGCAGGCTTGCGCGACGGTGTGGGGAATATCGTGGTATTTCAAATCGAGGAAAAGTTTGAAACCTTGATTGATTAAGCTTTCTGCCAAATTGCGTCCCGTCGCGGTAAACAGCTCTTTGCCGATTTTGATTTGACACAATGTCGGGTCAAGGTTGCGGACGAATCCGAGCGTGTCTTTTTCGTTGGCAAAATCAAGGGCGACGATAACGGGGGTGCGTTGTTGCGGAGTTTGGAAGTCGGAGATTAAAGGATTCATAGTGTTTTCGTTTCGGGTTTTCAGACGACCTTTATCGTCTTTTTCGCAGTATAGTGGATTAACTTTAAACCGGTACGGCGTTGTCTCGCCTTAGTTCAAAGAGAACGCTTCTCTAAGGTGCTGAAGCACAAAGTGAATCGGTTCCGTACCATCTGTACTGTCTGCGGCTTCGTCGCCTTGTCCTGATTTTTGTTAATCCACTATAACAACGTAAATTCAAACCGTAGGTCGGGCATTGATGTCCGACCTACGCGGACTCAAGCCTCCGACAAACTGTTTCGGATAAATTTGAACCGGTACATCAGCCGTCATTCCCGCGCAGGCGGGAATCCATTGATAAAACTCAGTTCATCAGATTTAAACAGCGATTGCCCAAATTCAGAAATGGATTCCCGCCTGCGCGGGAATGACGCCAAATGATTATTTTTCGGTTGCAACACGCTGTTTATCAAAAACAGGTCGTCTGAAAACCTGATTTTCTGTTTTCAGAGTGCGAAGCCTGCCCGTGGGTACGACCTTTTCGATTTATTTGCCCAATGCGCCCAATACTTCGGCTTTCACGGCTTCTACCGGCTGAGTGCCGTCAACTTTGATGTATTTAGGCGCGTGTTCGCCTTCCAGTTTGCTGTAAAAATCGACCAAAACTTCGGTTTGCTCGTGGTAAACGGCAAGGCGTTTTTTCACGGTTTCTTCTTTGTCGTCGTCGCGCTGAATCAAATCTTCGCCGGTTACGTCGTCTTTGCCTTCGACTTTGGGCGGGTTGTAGGTAACGTGGTAAGTACGGCCGGAAGCCAAATGCACGCGGCGGCCGCTCATACGGTCGACAATCACGCTGTCAGGCACGTCGATTTCAACGACTGCATCCAAATCCACGCCTGCTTCAACCATCGCTTCGGCTTGTGCCAATGTGCGCGGGAAACCGTCGAACAGGAAACCGTTTTTGCAGTCGTCTTGCGCGATGCGTTCTTTGACCATGCCGATAATGATGTCGTCGCGCACCAAGCCGCCTTCGTCAATGATTTTTTTCGCTTCCAAACCCAAGGGCGTGCCAGCCTTAATCGCGGCGCGGAGCATGTCGCCGGTAGAGATTTGCGGAATGCCGAACGCGGCGGTGATGAATTGCGCCTGAGTGCCTTTGCCCGCGCCCGGCGCGCCTAAAAGTAATGCTTTCATGAAGTGATCCTTTGAAATGTGTTTATTGGAATCAAACAGATGGTTTACGATTCTACACGGCTTGGCACAATAGTTCAAAAACCAACTGCACAAACTGCCATTTGCAAGCAAATGTTTTGCATACCTTTGCCGAGTCTGATATTCACAAGCCGGCAACTTTTTGGGACAATCCCCAAAATTTCAAAACATCACACCCTACCAAAAAGGAACATCCGTGAAACGAATTTTTCTGTTTTTGGCTACCAATATCGCTGTTTTGGTCGTAATCAACATTGTTTTGGCGGTTTTGGGCATCAACAGCCGGGGCGGCACGGGCAGCCTGTTGGCGTATTCCGCCGTCGTCGGCTTCACTGGTTCGATTATTTCGCTGCTGATGTCCAAATTCATCGCCAAACAATCGGTCGGCGCGGAAGTTATCGACACGCCGCGCACCGAAGAAGAAGCCTGGCTTTTGAACACTGTCGAAGCCCAAGCGCGGCAATGGAACCTGAAAACGCCCGAGGTCGCCATCTACCACTCCCCCGAACCCAATGCCTTTGCCACGGGCGCATCGAGAAACAGCTCCCTGATCGCCGTCAGCACCGGTTTGCTCGACCATATGACGCGCGACGAAGTGGAAGCCGTATTGGCGCACGAAATGGCACACGTCGGCAACGGCGATATGGTTACGCTGACGCTGATTCAAGGCGTGGTCAATACCTTTGTCGTGTTCCTGTCGCGCATTATTGCCAACCTGATTGCCCGAAACAACGACGGCAGCCAGTCGCAGGGAACTTATTTCCTAGTCAGCATGGTATTCCAAATCCTGTTCGGCTTCCTTGCCAGCTTAATTGTCATGTGGTTCAGCCGACAACGCGAATACCGCGCCGACGCGGGCGCGGCAAAACTGGTCGGCGCGCCGAAAATGATTTCCGCCCTGCAAAGGCTCAAAGGCAACCCGGTCGATTTGCCCGAAGAAATGAACGCAATGGGCATCGCCGGAGATACGCGCGACTCCCTGCTCAGCACCCACCCTTCGCTGGACAACCGAATCGCCCGCCTCAAATCGCTCTGAGCCGATTTGAAACGACAAAAACCGTACGCGCAAGCAGTACGGTTTTTTCATAGTAAACCAATGCCGTCTGAAAACATCGGGTTTGCCATACCGGCACCAACCGTATCCATTTCCGCACCGGATACGCCGCATTGATATACCCTGATAAACCGTATCCGGACAGAAAATATAGTGGATTAACAAAAACCAGTACGGC